>NZ_JBTBFV010000037.1:0-54381 GCF_054786995.1 Mycobacterium sp. ZZG | reverse complement strand
CTTTCACCGGAAGTGCCTTTCTGAAGTTGTGCCGATAAGTGCGTAAGGAACACTCATCATCGCAGCTCAGAGGGCACTTTCCTCATATCAACACTCGCCTACCAGGCAATTCATCGGTGGATTCAGGATTAGTTCGCACCCGGGCGTGGGGAACAGTCCCGCGCCGGAGCGCGAGCCCGCCGGGGGCCGCGGTTCTGGCATGGGAGTTTGCTGTCAGGTCACCCTCGGGTAACGGGTCGAGGACGTGTCACCGGGGCCCAGGTGACGTGTGGCACAATTTGACCGTGCCGTATACGGCTAGTCGAGGTCCAGGACGTCCTCCCGCAGCGAAGGCCGCTGAAACTCGGGAGCGCATCCTGCATGCCGCCCGCGAGGTGTTCAGCGAACTCGGCTACGACGCCGCGACGTTCCAAGGCATAGCGATCCGTGCGGATCTCACGCGTCCAGCCATTAATCACTACTTCGCCAGCAAACGGGTTTTATGGGGTGAGGTGGTCGAGCAGACCAACGCCTCGATCGTCAGCGCAGGCATCGCCCGGGCGCACGAACAGACCACGCTGATCGGACGGCTGTCGGCGTTCGTGTCGGTGGCCACCCAGGCCGACGCCGAGGACCGATCGGCGGCGGCTTTCCTCGTGACCTCGGTGCTGGAATCGCAGCGTCACCCCGAACTCAGCAATGACGAACACGATTCGCTGAAGAACTCCCGTGACTTCGTGTCGTGGGCGGTCAACGACGCGGTGGCGCGCGGCGAGCTGAGCACCGACACCGACGTCAACCACCTGGTCGAGATGCTGGTCGCGGTGGTGTGGGGGATGGGCTTCTATGCCGGGTTCGTCGGCGACCGCAGCGAACTGGGCGCCGTGGTGCACAAGCTGGAGCTGCTGCTGGCCAACAAGTTGTGGAATCTCAGCGAATAACCTTCCCTTCTGAATGTTCCCTGTGAATGTGGTGCGGGCGCCGGTTTGATTCGAGTCGCTTAGTTAGGCTTGCAATGTAATGCCTCGTCCGAGCGAAAGAGCGCTGTCATGAGTTCACTCCGCACCGACAACGACACCTGGGACATCGCGTCCAGCGTCGGGGCCACCGCCGTCATGGTCGCCGCCGCGCGAGCGGCCGAGACCGAACGCCGGGACGCCCTCATCACCGATCCGTACGCCGAGATCCTGGTGGCCGGAGCCGGCGCCGGGTCCTGGCAGTACATCGCCGACGACGACTTCGTCGGCAGGGTCACCGAGTCCGATCCCGAGATCGGGACGCTGTTCGAGCACATGAAGAACTATCAGGCGGTGCGGACGCACTTCTTCGACGCGTTCTTCACCGCCGCGGTGGACGCCGGCATCCGCCAGATCGTCATCCTCGCCTCCGGCCTGGATTCGCGCGCGTTCCGGCTGCCATGGCCGGCCGGCACCGTGGTCTACGAGATCGACCAGCCGCTGGTCCTCCAGTACAAGACCTCGACCCTGGCCGCGCACGGCGTGCAGCCCACCGCCGACCGCCGTGAGGTGCCGATCGATCTGCGGCAGGACTGGCCGGCCGCGCTCACCGACGCCGGCTTCGATCCGAGCCGGCCCACCGCGTGGCTCGCCGAAGGTCTGCTGATGTACCTGCCGGCCGACGCGCAGGACCGGCTGTTCGCGCAGATCACCGACATGAGCGCGCCGGGAAGCCGGGTCGCCGCGGAATCCATGGGCGTTCACGCCCGGGAGCGCCGGGAACGGATGCGGAACCGTTTCGCGGCCATCACCGCCCAGATCGACGTCGAGCCCATGGACATCACCGAGCTCACCTATGAAGATCCCGACCGTGCGAATGTCGCCGAATGGCTGACCGCGCACGGTTGGACGGCCCGGGAGGTGCCCTCGCAGGACGAGATGCGGCGGCTGGGCCGTCTGGTCGAGATCGCCGACAGCGACGAGCAGTCCTTCTCGACGTTCACCACCGCGGTGCGAACCTGACACCTGTTCACCAACCGGGTGGTTGGTTACGATGCGGGTACTCCCCCAGGTCAGGAAGGGACCCGTCATGACCACCGAATCCGTCGTACCCGCGCAGGCCGCCGCCGCCGTGACCAGTACCGACATCCCCGCCGTCGTCAGCAAGCTGCGGGCCACGTTCGCCACCGGCCGCACCCGCAGCGTGCAGTGGCGCAAGGAGCAGCTGCACGCGCTCGAACGGCTGATGACCGAGAACGAGGGCGCGATCGCCGAAGCGCTGGAGAAGGATCTGGGCCGCGCGCCGTTCGAGGCGTGGCTCGCCGACATCGCCAGCACCGCCGGTGAAGCCGCCTACGCGGCCAAGAACGTCGGCAAGTGGATGAAACGGCGTTACCGCTTGCTGGAGATGTCCCAGCTGCCCGGCCGCGGCTGGGTCGAGTACGAGCCCTACGGCACCGTGCTGATCATCGGCGCGTGGAACTTCCCGTTCGCGCTCACCCTCGGCCCCGCCGTCGGGGCCATCGCCGCCGGAAACACCGCGGTGCTCAAGCCGTCTGAAGTCGCACCGGCGTCGTCGGCGCTGATGGCCGAACTGGTGCCGCGCTACATGGACAACGACGCGATCGCCGTCGTGGAGGGGGACGGCGCGGTCAGCCAGGAGCTGATCGCGCAGGGCTTCGACCACCTGATCTTCACCGGAGGCACCGAGGTGGGCCGCCGCGTGTACGAGGCCGCCGCCGCCCACCTCACCCCGGTCACCCTCGAGCTCGGCGGCAAGAGCCCGGTGATCGTGGCCGCCGACGCCGACATCGAGGTCGCCGCCAAGCGCATCGCCTGGACCAAGCTGATCAACTCGGGCCAGATCTGCATCGCACCGGACTACGTGCTGGCCGAGGCCCCGATCCGCGACAAGCTCGTCGACGGCATCCGCGCGGCCATCGACACGTTCGAGGCGGGCAACGCCGACGGCAAGAAGATCGTCAACGAGCGCCACTTCAACCGGCTTTCCAGCGCGCTGGCCGCCACCAAGGGCAGGGTCGCCGTCGGCGGCGGCTCCGACGCGGCAGCCCTGAAGATCGCACCCACCGTCGTGGTCGACCCCGATCCGGCCGAGCCGCTGATGACCGACGAGATCTTCGGCCCGATCCTGCCCGTGGTGACCGTGCAGAACCTTGACGAGGCAATCTCTTTCGTCAACTCCAGGCCGAAGCCCTTGGCCGCATACCTGTTCACCAAGGCCAAGGCGGTGCGCGAGCGGGTGATCAAGGAGGTGCCGGCCGGCGGCATGGTGGTGAACCATCTGATCTTCCACTTCGCCACCCACAAGCTGCCGTTCGGCGGCGTCGGACCGTCCGGTCTGGGCGCCTACCACGGCAAGTTCGGCTTCGAGGAGTTCAGCCACCGCAAGTCGGTGCTGACCAAGCCGACCCGACCCGACCTCGGCGCCATGATCTACCCCCCGTATACAGAGAAGGCGTGGAAGCTGGCGCGCAAGCTGTTCTAAGCCGGTCGAACCCCTAAGAGAGGAACATCAGTGCCAGGAGTGCAGGATCGTGTCATCGTCGTCACGGGTGCCGGAGGTGGCCTCGGCCGCGAGTACGCACTGACGCTCGCTCGCGAGGGCGCCAGCGTGGTCGTCAACGACCTCGGCGGCGCGCGCGACGGTACCGGATCCGGGTCGGCCATGGCCGACGAGGTGGTCAAGGAGATCAAGGACGCCGGTGGCCGCGCGGTGGCGAACTACGACTCCGTCGCCGAGCCCGAGGGGGCGGCCAACATCATCAAGACCGCCGTCGACGAATTCGGCAAGGTCGACGGTGTGGTCTCCAACGCGGGCATCCTGCGCGACGGCACCTTCCACAAGATGGAGTTCGGCAACTGGGACGCCGTGCTCAAAGTGCATCTGTACGGCGGATACAACGTGATCCGCGCCGCGTGGCCGCACTTCCGCGAGAACGGCTTCGGCCGCGTCGTGGTCGCGACGTCGACCAGCGGGCTGTTCGGCAACTTCGGGCAGGCCAACTACGGTGCCGCCAAGCTCGGTCTGGTCGGCCTGATCAACACGCTGGCCCAGGAGGGCGCGAAGTACAACATCAAGGCCAACGCGATCGCGCCGATCGCCGCGACGCGGATGACGCAGGACATCCTGCCGCCTGAAGTGTTCGAGAAGCTGACCCCCGAATATGTGGCGCCGATCGTGTCCTACCTGTGCACCGAAGAGGTGCCGGACACCGCCTCGGTGTTCATCGTCGGCGGCGGCAAGGTGCAGCGGGTGGCGCTGTTCCAGAACAGCGGCGTGACGTTCACCGAGGTGCCGTCGGTCGACGATGTCGCCGCCAAGTGGGGCGAGATCACCGATCTGTCGGCAGCCGAGCGAGCAACCTTCAGCCTCGGCTGACAGTAGTGAAAGCGCTTGTCGCACAGGAGCTGACAGGTCCGGCGGGGCTGGCGTACACCGACGTCGAGGAGGTGCGCGGCGGCGATGCCGTCGTCCTCGACGTCGGTGCCGCCGGCGTCTGCTTCCCCGACCTGCTGATGCTGCGCGGTGAGTACCAGATGAAGGTTCCGGCGCCGTTCGTGCCGGGCCTCGAGGTCGCGGGCACGGTGCGGTCGGCCCCGGAGGATTCGGGTTTGGTTGCCGGGCAGCGGGTCTCGGCGTTCAGCCTGCTGGGCGCGTGGGCCGAGCAGGTCGCGGTGCCGGTGGGCAGCGTGGTGCCGACCAACGCAGCGCTCGACGACGGGTCGGCGGTGTGCCTGCTGGGCAACTACTACACGATGTATTTCGCGCTGCACCGGCGCGGCGGGCTGCAGGCCGGTGAGACCGTGCTGGTGCTCGGTTCCGGTGGCGGGATCGGGACGGCGTCGGTGCAGATCGCGAAAGCGTTGGGCGCAAGGGTGATCGCGATGGTGCACCGCCCGTCGGCGGCCGGGTTTGTGGAGTCCCTGGGCGCCGACGTGGTGCTGCCGCTGACCGACGGGTGGCTCGAGGCGGTCAAGGCCGAGACTGGTGGCCGGGGCGTCGACCTGGTGGTGGACCCGATCGGCGGGCACGCGTTCGACGATGCCGTGCGCGCGCTGGCCACCGAGGGCCGGCTGCTGGTGATCGGCTTCGCCGCCGGCGGCATCCCGACGGTCAAGGTCAACCGGTTGCTACTGCGCAATGTCAGTGTGGTCGGCGTCGGGTGGGGCGAATTCGTCAACCGCACCCCCGGAGCGCAGGCCGAGGTCGGTGCCGCATTGGCGGGGTTGGTCGACAACGGCCTCAAACCGCCTGAGCCGGTGCGGTTTCCGCTCTCGGACGGGGTGGCGGCGCTACAGGCCTTCGCCGACGGGGCGGTCAACGGGAAGCTCGTCCTGGAGCCGTGAGTATTCGCGCGCTGGCCTTCGACGTGTTCGGCACCGTTGTGGACTGGCGCTCCAGCGTCATCTCCGAACTCGCCGAGTTCGGGTGCCGCAACGGTGTGTCGGCGGACTGGCAGCGGTTCGCCGACGACTGGCGGGCCGGCTACGCGCCGGCGATGGACCGGGTGCGCACTGGCGAGTTGCCGTGGACCCGCCTGGACGACCTGCACCGCGGCCGCCTCGTCGAGTTGCTCGCCGGTGCCGGGATCACGGTGAGCGACAACGAGATCGACGAGCTCAACCGGGCCTGGCACCGGCTGGATCCGTGGCCGGACTCCGTGGCGGGCCTGATGCGGCTGAAGCGGCGCTTCGTCATCACCACGCTGTCGAACGGCAACGTGTCGCTGCTGACGAACATGGCCAGACACGCCGGGCTGCCGTGGGACTGCGTGCTGTCGGCCGAGATCTTCCGGCACTACAAGCCCGACCGGCAGGCCTACCTGGGCTGCGCCGAGATCCTCGATGTGGCGCCCGGCGAACTGATGCTCGTCGCCGCGCACCCGTCCGATCTACGCGCCGCGCGTGATGCAGGGCTGGCCACGGCGTATGTGCACCGGCCGCTCGAACGGGGTCCCGACCGTACGCCGGATCGCCCGGCCGCCGGCGAATTCGACGTCACAGCAGACGATTTCCTGGACCTGGCGGAGAAGCTGGGCGCATGAGCGGCGGGCGTACCGTAGTGACATGACTGAATCCGCGTTGCGCATGGCCGAGCGGCTGTTGATCGATCCGCCGGAGCATCCCGATGTGAGCAGAGGGTATCTGGACCTGCTCGGCGACGGGCAGGAGAAGAACCGCGGCGCGATCCAGGCGCTGTGGGCGTCGCAGCTCGGGTCGCTGTTCTACGACAACGCCCAGACGGTCATGCGGCGGCTGATGACGGCCTGGCACGAACCGACCGAGTGGCTGAACATCCCCGTCGGCGGCACCGCGCTCGACGTCGGCAGCGGCCCGGGCAATGTCACCGCCGCGCTGGGCCGCGCCGTCGGCCCCGGCGGTCTGGCCCTCGGCGTGGACATTTCCGAACCGATGCTGGCGCGGGCGGTGGCCGCCGAGGCCGGGCCGAACGTCGGCTTCCTGCGCGCCGACGCGCAACATCTGCCGTTCCGGGACGAGTCGTTCGACGCGGTGGTGTCGATCGCGATGCTGCAGCTGATCCCCGACCCCGCGGTGGCGCTGACCGAGATGGTCCGGGTGCTGCGGCCCGGGCGGCGGATGGCCGTCATGGTGCCCACGGCCGGCCCGGCGGCGAACCTGCTGCGCTACCTGCCCAATGCGGGCGCGCACGTCTTCGGCGACGACGAGCTCGGCGACACCCTCGAAGACCTCGGAATGGTCGGCGTGCGCACCAAGACCATCGGCACCGTGCAATGGGTCCGGGGCCGCAAACCGTGACCACGTAGGCTCGCCGGCATGAGCACCGGCGGCCTCGTCCTCGTCGCGCTGGCGATCGCCGTCGGCCTGGTCGGCATCGTGGTGCCGATCCTGCCCGGCGGGATCCTGGTGATCGGTGCGATCGCGGTGTGGGCGTTCGTGGTGAACAGCACGGTGTCCTGGGTGGTGTTCGGTGTCGCGGCCGCGCTGTTCGTCGCGTCCCAGGTGATCAAGTACACCTGGCCCGTCAAGCGCATGCGGCGCGCCGACGTGCGCACCTCGGTGCTCGTCGTCGGGGGCATCGCCGGCGTCGTCGGGTTTTTCGTGATTCCGGTGATCGGTTTGCTGATCGGTTTCGTGCTCGGGGTTTTCGCCGCGGAGATGGGAATCCGGCGCGACGTGACGCGGGCGTGGGCGTCGACCTGGCACGCGGTCAAGGGCGTCGCGCTGTCGGTCGGGGTCGAGCTCACCGGCGCGCTCCTGGCTACGGTGGCGTGGGTCGTCGGGGTCCTGCTGACGCTCTGATCGCCGCCGAAATCGCATTCCACGCGGCCGAAACCGCCTTGAAGACCGCGTGGAATGCGATTTCGGCAGAGTCCCGGGTCAGCCGGAGCGCAGCGGGCTCAGCCGTGCAGGGCCGTGCGGAGCCGGCGGACGTCGTCGTCGGTCAATCCGGCGGCTTCCAGATAGCGTGCCAGCGAGCCGAATTCGGCATCGATCGTGCGCCGGGCGGTGTCGAGGTACTGCTCGCGCACGCCGAGCACCGCGTCGGTCAGCCGGGCCTCGGCCAACTGCATGATCTCGGGGGCCTCGGCCGCCCGCGCCCGCACCGATTCGAGGATGCTCTCCCGCAACTGCGGCACCGCGACATTGCTGCGCAGGTAGTCGGCCATGATCGCGTCGCGGTCGACACCGGCGGCCTCCAGCACCACCGCGATGGTGAAACCGGTGCGGTCCTTGCCGGCGAAGCAGTGCGCGAGCACGGCGCGGTCGGAGCCGAGCAGCGTCACCACGCGGTGCACCGCGCGGCGCGCCAACGGCGCCGCCGCGATCCGCCCGTACTCCTCGGTCATGTACCGGGCCGCGGCCTCGGCGACGGGCTCGTCGTCAGGCTTGTCGGTCATCATCCGCTGGAACGCGTGCTCGTGCGGGGACTCCCCGTCGGCGGCCATGGTCTCGACGAACGGCAGGTGATGGATCTCCACGCCCGCGGGCACCAGGCCCGGGCCGTGCCGCTCCAGCTCCCGCGACGTCCGCAGATCCGCGACGTCGGTGACACCGAAGCCGGCGAGCGCTTCACGGCCGGTGTCGTCGAGCTTGGAGAGCTCACTGGCGCGGAAGAAGCGCCCCGGTGCGATACCGGTCTGCTCCGAGACGTCCCGGAAGTTCCAGGCGCCCGAGAGCTCACCGCCGGAGAAGGGCACTACTGCGTCACCGCCCGCGCCAGAGGGGACTTCTCCTTGCCGAGCTCGGCGCGCGCGATCGTGCGCATGTGCACCTCGTCGGGCCCGTCGAACAGCCGCATTGCGCGGTGCCAGCTGTACAGCCGGGCCAGCGGGAAGTCGTCGCACACCCCGGCGCCGCCGTGCACCTGGATGGCGCGGTCGATCACGTCGCAGGCCATCTGCGGTGCGACGGCCTTGATCTGTGCGACCAGCAGCTGGGCGTCCTTGCTCTTGTTGCCGTGCTGGTCGATGGTCCAGGCCGCTTTGTGGCACAGCAGCCGGGTCTGCTCGATCTCGTTGCGCGACTTCGCGATCGCCTCACGCACCACACCCTGTTCGGCCAGCGGCTTGCCGAACGCGACCCGCTTCTGCACGCGGTCGACCATCAGCGCGAGTGCCCGCTCGGCTGCGCCGATGGCGCGCATGCAGTGGTGGATACGGCCCGGCCCGAGACGGGCCTGCGCGATCGCGAACCCGGAGCCTTCCTCGTCGAGCAGGTTCGACGCCGGCACCCGCACGTTGTCGAACACGATCTCGCAGTGCCCGTGCTGGTCCTGCCAGCCGAACACCGGTAGCGAGCGCTGGATGTCCACCCCCGGGGTGTCTGCCGGGACCAGGATCATCGACTGCTGACGGTGGCTGGGCCCGTCGGGATTGGTGCGGCCCATCACGATCAGGATCTTGCAGCGCGGATCCGCGGCGCCGGTGATCCACCACTTGCGGCCGTTGATGACGTAGTCGTCGCCGTCGCGGAGCATGGTCGTCTCGATGTTGCGCGCGTCGCTGGAGGCCACCGCCGGTTCGGTCATCGCGAACGCGCTGCGGATCTCACCGGCCAGCAACGGCTCGAGCCACTGCTTGCGCTGCTCCTCGGTGGCGAACAGGTGCAGGGTCTCCATGTTCCCGGTGTCCGGGGCGGCGCAGTTGGTGGCCTCGGGCGCGATTTCCATGCTCCAGCCGGTCAACTCGGCCAGCGGCGCGTACTCCAGGTTCGACAGCCCGGACTCCGAGGGCAGGAACAGGTTCCACAGCCCGCGCTGCTTGGCTTCCTTCTTGAGGTCCTCGACCACCGGCGGGACGGTGTGGTCGTCGGGGCCGGCCTCGGCGCGGTAGCGGTGGTAGGACTCCTCGGCCGGGAACACGAGTTCGGTCATGAAGCCGGTCAACCGGTCGTGGTAATCCTGCGCCTTGGCTGACATCGCGAAGTCCATGACGGCCACGATATGACACGGGTAAATCGCGAGGTCCACCGACTGATCAGGACGACGCCAGAACCGCCGTCATTCGGCCCCGCGCCCCTGTCGGCTGTTGCGGTACGCGGCGCGGCGCAGCGAGGTGAGCCAGCGCGGCAGCAGGCTGATCTCGGTGCCGCTGCGGACCGTCGGATCGAAGGGCTGATCGCATCCCGGATCGTCGGCGCACAGCTCGCGGTCCAACGTCAGCCTCGCGAGATTGCCGAAAGATCCTGTGCCGTGCGCCTGTTCGATGTCGAACTCGATGGTGTCGGTGCGGACACGGTCGCTGATCGCGGACAGGGACAGGCCGTCGCCGTCGGGCGGCGTGCGCAGCTGAGCCCGCAACCAGAACACGCCGCCGCGGTAGCCGAGCGGCATCAGCGTCGAGTACGGCGCCGCAGGCCACGACGCGACGGGCCGCAGCGCGACCCGGGCCGCCGACGACACCGTGAGCGCGTCCCACGGGTTGGGGCCGTCCGCATCGGCGAGCATCCGCCAGGCCAGGCCCGCGAAGTCCGGCAGCGCCCCGGGCGTCCCGGCACCCTTGGAGACGCGCCCGATCACGTCACCGGAGACCAGCGGCAGGCCTTCGCCGGCGGGCGCCAGACGGGTCACGGTGCCGCCGCAGAGCACCCCGGTGGGATGGAACACGCGCTTGTCACGCAGCGCCGCCCCCGCCTTGAGCGGCAGTGTGGTCAGGTCTGAGAGAGCCATGCGTCCTGTCTGCCCGCTCCCGGGCCGATGAAACGCGTGCCTGCGGCGATGGTGACGGACAAACACGCGGCGTTTGAGCAGGGGCGGACCGGGTAAACCGCGCGCCATGTCCTCGCTGTGGACCGAAGACCGGATCGAAAGCCCTTCCAGCCCGGATGAAGTGGCGCGGGTGCGCGCCGCCGACGTGGTGGTCGTCGGCGCCGGGATCACCGGCCTGACCACCGCCGTGCTGCTCGCGAGGGCCGGCAAGAAGGTGGTGGTGGTCGAGGCGCGCCGCGTCGGGGCGTGCGCGACGGGCAACACCACCGGCAAGGTCAGCGTGCTGCAGGGCAGCAAACTGGCCAGGATCGGGTCCAAGCACGGCGCCGATGTGCTGAACGCCTACGTCACCGGCAACGCCGAGGGCCGGGACTGGCTGGTCCGCTACCACGACGACCACGGGCTGGCCTACCAGCGCCAGGACGATCACGCCTACGCGCAGGCCGAATCTGGGATCGGTACCGCCCGTGACATTCTCGTCGCGTGCCGGGAGGCCGGTGTCGACGCGCAGTGGGTCGACGAGGCCGACGTGCCGTTTCCGTTCCGCGGCGGGGTGCGGGTTCGCGAGCAGGCGCAGATAGACCCGATTCCTTACCTGGGCAGCTTGGTCACCGAACTGGAGAGACACGGCGGCACCCTGCTGCAGGGCGTGCGTGTCACCTCCGTTGCCGGTACCGGTCCGGTGCGAGTTCGATTGCGGCTCAGCGAGATCGAACAGGACTCGCGCGATCAGCAGTTCGTCGTCGCCGCCGGGCACTGTGTGCTCGCGACCGGGATACCGATTCTGGACCGCGGCATGTTCTTCGCGCGCGTCGAGCCGGAGCGCTCCTACTGCCTGGCGTTCGACGTGCCGGGTGACATCACCACGGCGATGTACATCGCGGTGGACAGTCCGACCCGCTCGGTGCGGTACGCGCCGCGGCCGTCCGGCGACAAGCTGATCGTCGGCGGCGCCGGACACACGGTGGGTCGCGCCGACAGCCCGAAGAAGGCGGTCGAGGAGCTGGCGCACTGGGCCGCGCTGCATTACCCCGGTGCGGTGCAGACGCACTACTGGTCGGCGCAGGACTATCACCCCGACGACGAGATCCCCTTCGTCGGGCCGATCCTGCCCGGACACGACAGTGTGCTGGTGGCAACGGGTTTCGACAAATGGGGGATGACCAACGGGGTCGCGGCGGCACTCGCGCTGTCGGCGCGGATCCTCGGCGGCCGGATGGACTGGGCACAGGCATTCGCGAGCTGGCGGGCCCACGAGCTGCGCGGCATCTCGACGGCGGTGCAACTGAACCTCAAGGTCGGATTGCACCTGGCCAACGGCTGGGTCCACCCGCTGGGCGGCCATGACATGAGGCCGGCCGAAGGCGAGGGGGTGGTCACCGGGCCGCCGTGGCGCCGACGGGCGATCAGCGTGGTCGACGGCGTGCAGCGCACGGTCTCGCCCGTCTGCCCGCACCTGGGCGGCATCGTGCGATGGAACGACTCGGACTGCGCCTGGGAGTGCCCGCTGCACGGATCGCGGTTCGCCCCCGACGGCGCGCTGCTGGAGGGTCCGGCCACCCGCGGCCTGACCGCCGGCTAGCCGTCACGCGCGCAGCGTGTCGGACGGGTTGCGCCCGTAGGCTTCCCGGTACATCGATGCGAAGCGCCCGGTGTGCGCGAATCCCCAACGCGCCGCGACGATCTGGACCGTGGTGTCACCCGGGTCGGCTTTGACGAGCTCGCGGTGCGCGTGATCCATGCGCACCCTCCGCACATACTCCATCGGGGTCATGTCCAGGTGCCGGCGAAACATGTACTGCAACGCCCGCGGCGTCACGTGGATGCTCTCGGCGATGTCGGCCAGCGCGATGTCGCTGTCGGCGTTGCTCTCGATGTACGACGCCGCCCGCCGCACCAGCGGCGGTTTGGCTTCGTTGCGGTCAGCTGACGTGGGCTCGGTGGCGGCGTTAGTCGGGAACGCCGCGAGCACTGTGGCCGCGAGCATGGACGCGGTGGTCGACGCCACGAGGCGCGTCGGTTCCGGACCGTCGGAATGCACTACGGTGCGCACGAACTCGATGGCGGCGTTGAGCTGTTGCTCCGCCTGCGCCGAGACCGGGCGGTGGTCGAGGAGGCGCAGGGGGCCGGCGGCCCGGCCGCGCTCCGGCGCGGCGACCCGGTCCAGCAGCGTGGTGTCGAACATCGTCAGGTCGTAGGTCGCTTCGCAGACCCGGCCCGAATACGGGAGCTCAGGCGGGGAGAGCAGCGTGACGTCACCCGGCGCGAAGACGTCCTGCGGTTCCCCGATGAAGTCTTCCTCGATACAGCCTTCGTGCACCCGGCACAGGCAGATCTTGCCCAGCGGGGCGGCGTCGTAGGACATGTGGAAGTCGAGCCGAAGCTCGTCGTAGTTGACCGGTCCGAGCCAGCGCCGGTCGATGCGGGCCGCGGCCCGCTCACCCTCTCCGGCAGTGATGGACATCTTCGTGTACGCACGTACCAGAAAGTCTTCGGTGGCCTCGAGCGTGTGACCTTCGAAGTGAAGAGCCTGGTGTGAAGTCGCTGTCTGCATGCTGCTACCCCGCAACTCGCGGTGTACTACGGGGCGGTGGCTTCGCCCCCCGGCTTGGGCCAGCATAGCGGAATGGTCGCGGAAAGCCTGGTTACGTAGCCCGCCTATCGGAAGAGGGCCTTCGACGTGCTGCGCAGGATGTCCCGGTAATCGAACACCAAGCTCGTCGACATCGCCGAGCGCATCGCGCAACGGGATCACACCGACGAGGAACGCCGCATCGGCGGACCTTTGCTGTGCGAAGCTGTGCGCATGGTGGGGCGATGACCGGGCAGAGGGTGCGCGTGGTGGTCGGTGACGACCACCCGATGTTCCGCGACGGGGTGGTGCGGGCGCTGCAGTCGAGCGGGTCGATCGACGTGGTCGCCGAGGCCGACGACGGGACCACCGCGCTGGCCGCGATCCGCGAGCACCGGCCCGAGGTCGCGCTGCTGGACTACCGGATGCCCGGCATGGACGGCGCCGAGGTGGCCGCGGCCGTGGTGCGTGACCGGCTGGTCACGCGTGTGCTGCTGCTCTCGGCGCACGACGAGTCGGCCATCGTCTACCGGGCTCTGCAGGACGGGGCCGCCGGGTTCCTGCCCAAGGAGTCCACGCGCAGCGAACTGGTCAATGCGGTGCTGGACTGCGCCGAGGGCCGCGACGTCGTCGCTCCCGCGCTCACGGCCGGGCTGGCCGGGGAGATCCGCCGGCGTGCGGAGCCCGACGGGCCGGTGCTGAGCCCGCGGGAACGTGAGGTGCTGGCGCTGATCGCCGCGGGCAGCAGCATCCCGGCCATGGCCAAGGAGCTCTTCCTGGCCCCGTCGACGGTCAAGACGCATGTGCAGCGTCTCTACGAGAAGCTCGGCGTCAGCGATCGGGCGGCGGCTGTCGCCGAGGCCATGCGGCGCAAGCTGCTGGACTGACCATGACCGGCTTGTGGAGCTCCTGGCGGGACTACCTGACCAGCGAGCCGGTGCGTGTGTCGGCGGTGCTGCGGCTGCCGCTGATCGTGCTGATCGGGGTGCTGGTGTGGATCTGGGAGGTGGACCACTGGCTCCCGCAGCTGTACGCGGTGATCCTCGGCGGCTACGCGGCCGTCGCGGTCGCCTGGCTGGTCGCCGTGTCGCGGGGACCGGTGCCCCGCTGGGCCGATTGGGCGTCCACCGCGGTGGATCTGCTCGTCATCATCGCGCTGTGCCTGGTCTCGGGCGGCGCGACGGCCGCGCTGCTGCCGGTGTTCTTTCTGCTGCCCATCTCGGTCGCGTTCCAGGACCGGCCGGCCCTGAGCGCGGTCATCGGCGCGATCACCGCGCTCGGCTATCTGACGGTGTGGATCTTCTACTCCAAGCGCGACGACACCGTCGGGTTGCCGAACATGGTCTACACCCATTTCGGGTTCATGGTGTGGATGGCGGTGGCGACGACGGCGCTGAGCTTCGTGCTGGCCCGGCGGGCGGTGCGGCTGAAAGCGTTGCAGCAGATGCGTGTCCAGCTGGTCTCGGAGGCGATGGAGTCGGACGAGCGGCACAGCCGCGAGGTGGCCGAGCACCTGCACGACGGACCGCTGCAGACACTGCTCGCGGCACGGTTGGAGCTCGACGAGGCCAGGGAACGCCATCCCGACCCGGCGCTGGACACCGTGTACGAAGCCCTGCAGCAGACCGCGACCGGCCTGCGGTCGACGGTGACCGAACTGCACCCGCAGGTGCTGGCGCAGCTGGGACTGACCGCGGGTGTGCGAGAGCTGTTGCGGCAGTTCCAGTCCCGTCACGACATCGAGGTACTCGCCGTGCTCGAGGAGGTCGGCACACCGCAGTCACAGGCCCTGATGTACAGGGCCGCCCGCGAACTCCTGACCAACGTCGGCAAGCACGCCGGCGCCACCACGGTGCGCGTCGGCCTGTGCCGGCGCGGCGACCGCGTCGTGCTCACCGTCGCCGACGACGGCCGCGGGTTCGACCCCGACACAGTCGGGAAGTCGTTGGCGCAGGGCCATATCGGGCTGGGCTCGCTGCTGGCCCGGTTCGACGCGATGGGCGGGGCGATGCGCGTCACCTCGAATCCCGGGACGGGCACCGAGGTGACGGCGACCTCGCCGCCGGAGCGCTAGACGCGTTCGGTGACCGCCAACGCCGCGTTGATGGCGTCGACGCGGTCTTTGGCGTCGCCGAACAGCATCTGGGTGTTCTCGCGGAAGAACAGCGGGTTCTGCACGCCGGCGTAGCCCGACGCCATCGACCGCTTGAACACGATGACGTTGTCGGCGTTCCACACCGTCAGCACCGGCATGCCGGCGATGGGGCTGCTGGGATCCTCTGAGGCGGCCGGGTTGACGGTGTCGTTGGCGCCGATCACGAGCACCACCGAGGTGCCGTCGAAGTCGTCGTTGATCTCGTCCATCTCCAGCACGATGTCGTAGGGCACCTTGGCCTCGGCCAGCAGCACGTTCATGTGACCGGGCAGCCGGCCGGCGACGGGATGGATGCCGAACCGGACGTTGACGCCGCGATCGCGCAGTTTGCGGGTCAGCTCGGCGACCCCGTACTGGGCTTGGGCGACGGCCATGCCGTAGCCGGGGGTGATGATCACCGAGTCGGCGGAGGCGAGCAGTTCGGCCGCGCCGTCGGCGGTGATCTCGCGGTGCTCGCCGTAATCCTTGTCCTCGGCCGGCCCTGCCTCGATGCCGAAACCGCCCGCGATCACCGAGATGAACGAGCGGTTCATCGCCTTGCACATGATGTAGGACAGGTAGGCACCCGAGGAGCCGACCAGCGCACCGGTGACGATCAGCAGGTCGTTGCCGAGCAGGAAGCCGGCCGCGGCCGCGGCCCACCCCGAGTAGCTGTTGAGCATCGACACCACGACCGGCATGTCGCCGCCGCCGATCGAGGCCACCAGATGCCAGCCCAGCAGCAGCGCCAGCACGGTCACCACGATCAGCAGCCACAGCTGCGGGTCGATGACGAACCACACGGTGAGCGCGAAGAACACCACTAGTGCGCCGACGTTGAGCAGGTTCTTGCCGGGCAGCATCATCGGCGCGGATTTCATCCGCGCCGACAGCTTCAGGTTGGCCACGATGGATCCGGTGAACGTCACCGCGCCGATGAACACGCCGATGACGACCTCACCGGAGTGGATGCCCAGCATGCCTTCGCGTGCCAGTTGCGCGGCTTCGGCGCCGCCCGGGTCGGCCTCCACGTGCAGATAACCGTTCCAGCCGACCACCACGGCGGCCAGACCGACGAAACTGTGCAGCAGGGCGATCAATTCGGGCATGCCGGTCATTTCCACGAGCTTGGCCCGCCACAGCCCGATCGCGGCGCCGATGGCCATCGCGACGACCAGCAGGCCCAGGCCGAGCGGCTCGATATGGCGGGCGATCGCCAGGGCGATGGTCGCGATCAGCGCCACGGTCATCCCGACGATGCCGAAAGTGATTCCCGCCCGGGCGGTCTCGTGCTTGGACAGCCCGGCCAGGGCCAGGATGAACAGCAGGGCCGCGACGACGTACGCGGCGGTGGCGGCGGTTTCCAGGGTGAACATGGTTCTAGCTCCTCGAGAACATCGCCAGCATGCGGCGTGTCACCGCGAAGCCGCCGAAGATGTTGATGCTGGCCAGCAGGATCGCGACGAAGGCCAACCCGGTGATCAGCGCGCCACCGGAGTCCAGGTCGTGCCCGATCTGCAACAGCGCGCCGACGACGATGATCCCGGAGATCGCGTTGGTCACCGACATCAGCGGGGTGTGCAGGGCGTGGTGGACGTTGCCAATCACGTAGTAGCCGATCACGATCGCCAGCGCGAACACCGTCAGGTGCACCTGCAGCGCCGCCGGGGACAGTGCGATGAGCGCGAACACCGCCGCCGCGACGGCGAACGTCAGCCCCAGCCGGCGTCCGGCCGTCATCGGCTTCTTGGCCGGTTTCTGTTCAACCGGGGCGGCGGGGGTGGCGGCCGCGGGCGCGGCCGAGACCTGCACCGGGGGCGGCGGCCAGGTGATGGCGCCGTCGCGCACCACCGTCACCGAACGCTGGACCACGTCGTCGAAGTCCAGGTCGAGCCGGCCGTCCTTGTTCGGGGTCAGCAGCTTGAGCAGGTTCACCAGGTTGGTGCCGTAGAGCTGGGACGCCTGGGCCGGCAGCCGCCCGGCGAGGTCGGTGTAGCCGATGATGGTCACGCCGTTGTCGGTCACGATCGCCTGATCCTTGACGGTGCCCTCCACATTGCCGCCGTTGGCCGCAGCCATGTCGACGATCACGCTGCCAGGCTTCATCGACGCGACCATCTCGGCGGTGATGATGCGCGGCGCCGGCCTACCCGGGATCAGCGCGGTAGTGATGATGATGTCGACGTCCTTGGACTGCTCGGCGTACAGCGCCGCCTCGCGGGCCTTGTAGTCCTCGCCCATCTCCTTGGCGTAGCCGGTGGCCGACACCTCGGCCGCCGCCGGGTCCACGGCCAGGTACTCCCCGCCCAGCGAGGCGACCTGGTCGGCCACCTCCGGACGCGGGTCGGTGGCCCGCACGATCGCGCCGAGGCTGCCCGCGGCCCCGATCGCGGCCAGACCTGCCACGCCGGCGCCGACGACGAGCACCTTGGCCGGCGGCACCTTGCCCGCCGCGGTCACCTGACCGGTGAAGAACCGGCCGAACCGGTGGGCGGCCTCGACCACGGCGCGGTACCCGGCGATGTTGGCCATCGAGGACAGCACGTCCAACGACTGGGCCCGCGAGATGCGCGGCACCGCGTCCATGGCCAGCACGGTGACCGGCCGGGTGGCCAGCTGTTCGAGCAGCTCGGGCTTCAGCGCCGGTGAGATCAGGCTGATCAGCGTCGCGCCGTCGCGCAGCCCGGCGATCTCGGCCGGGGTCGGCGCGTTGACCTTCAGCACGACGTCAGACGACAGCACCTGACACGTCGACTCGACGATTCCCGCCCCGGCCTCGGCGTACGCGTCATCGGAGAAGCTCGCCGCAGCACCCGCGCCGGACTCCACGACCACCTCGTAGCCGAGCTTGATGAGTTGCCCCACCGTCTGCGGGGTCGCGGCGACACGCGTCTCTCCGAGCAGTGACTCTCTCGGTATCCCGATGATCATCGATATCGATCCGATCTAAGCTTTGTCCGGGTGTGTGGACGGAACGCTGGTGCGCACTCCGGCACCGTCCTTCGTTGGACGGATAAAGCTGTCAGTGTAGGAGAGCCCGCACCGCGGCCTGCACCCCCGTCGGCGGGGGCACCAGAATTTCGCTCGTCGTGAGCGCAGCCATTCCCCGATCGTGACGCATCCGTCAATGTCTGCCGGTGTCCGTTTTCGTCGATCTAGCACCCGAGGACGCCGTCGCCCCGGCCCCGGGTATCGACGCCCGTCCGGGCGGGAGCCGCCGGCGCGGTCGCCTCACCCGTGCGGCGCTGCCGCTGCTGTCCGTCGCGGTGTTCGGTGTGCTGTGGCAACTCGTCGCGGCCAGCGAGATCTGGAGCCAGACCTTCGTGCCGTACCCGGCGACGGTGTGGAAGGCGTTCATCGACGTGTCGACGACGCATGACGGAGTCCGCGGCTACGCCGGCTACCTGCTGTGGGAGCACCTGTACATGACGTTGCGCCGCGTGCTCGCCGGCGTCGTCATCGGCGTCGTGCTCGGTGTGCTGCTGGGTCTGGTGATGGGCTCCGTCAGCTGGGTCCGCAGCGTGCTGGAGCCGTGGTTGACCTTCCTGCGGGCGCTGCCGCCACTGGCCTACTTCTTCCTGCTCGTGATCTGGCTCGGCATCGACGAGGCGCCGAAGATCACGCTGCTCGCGCTCGCCGCGCTGCCGCCCGCCGCCGTCGCGACCACGGCCGCCGTCGTTGCGGCCCCCGTCGGATTACAGGAAGCCGCAAGGGCCTTGGGGGCGTCCCGGCGCCAGGTCATCCGCGACGTCGTCGTCCCGTCAGCGCTGCCCGAGACCTTCACTGGAATCCGGCTGGCCGTCGGCATGGCCTACTCGTCGGTGGTGGCCGCCGAACTGTTCAACGGCATCCCCGGAGTCGGCGGATTGGTCAAAGACGCAAGCAATTACAACAACACCCCCGTGGTGCTGGTCGGGATCTTCGCCATCGGGTTCTCCGGTCTGGTGATCGACGGTCTGCTGCGCGCCGTCGAGCGGCGCGCTGTTCCCTGGAGAGGAAAGGTCTAACCGAAAATGAAACTCAAAGCTGCTGTGGTGGTGCTTGTCTCGGCTGTGCTGGTGCTTGCGGGCTGCTCGGTGGGCGGTCAGGGGCAGGACGCGAGTGACCCCGACAAGCCCACCATCCGGATCGGCTACCAGACGTTCCCGAGCGGCGACCTGATCGTCAAGAACAGCAGGTGGCTCGAAGAGGCGTTGCCGGACTACAACATCAAGTGGACGAAGTTCGACTCCGGCGCCGACGTCAACACCGCGTTCATCGCCGACGAACTGGACTTCGGCGCGCTGGGGTCCAGCCCGGTGGCCCGGGGGCTTTCCGCACCGCTGAACATCCCGTACCAGGTGGCGTTCGTCCTCGACGTGGCCGGTGACAACGAAGCTCTGGTGGCGCGCAACGGTTCCGGCATTGACACGATCGCCCAGCTGAGGGGCAAGCGCGTCGGGACCCCGTTCGCGTCCACCGCGCACTACAGCCTGTTGGCCGCACTCGACCAGAACGGGCTGTCCGCCAACGATGTTCAATTGATCGACCTGCAACCGCAGGCCATCCTCGCCGCGTGGGAGCGCGGCGACATCGACGCCGCGTACACGTGGCTGCCGACCCTGGACGAGCTGCGCACGACCGGCAAGGACCTGATCACCAGCCGACAGCTCGCCAAGGCCGGAAAGCCGACGCTCGACCTCGGCGTGGTGTCCAAGGAGTTCGCGCAGGCGCATCCTGACGTCGTCGACATCTGGCGCCGGCACGAGGCCCGCGCGCTCGATCTGATCAAGAACGACCCCGACGCCGCGGCAAAGGCGGTCTCCGCGGAAATCGGTCTGACCCCCGAGGAAACCGCCGGCCAGATCAAGCAGGGCGTGTTCGTGACCCCCGACGAGCTTGCCTCCGCGGAATGGCTTGGGGCCGAGGGAAACCCGGGCAACATTGCGGTCAACCTCCAGAGCGCGTCGCAGTTCCTGGCCGAGCAGAAGCAGATCCCGGCCGCCGCACCGCTGAAGACGTTCCAGGAAGCCATCTACACCAAGGGCCTGCCGGATGTCCTCAACCAGTGACAGCGCGATTCAGATCACGTCGGTCTGGCATCGCTACGGCAGCGGGCGGGACGGGGTCACCGCGCTCGGGCCGGCTGACCTGACCGTCGACCCGGGATCGTTCCTGGTGCTCGTCGGCGCCTCCGGCTGTGGGAAGAGCACGCTGCTGCGACTGCTGGCCGGCTTCGAGCCGCCCAGTCAAGGGTCGGTGCGGGTGGCCGGTGCGCAGCCCACGCCGGGAGTGACGGCGGGCGTCGTGTTCCAGCAGCCCCGGCTGTTCCCGTGGCGCACCGTCGGCGGCAACGTCGACCTGGCGCTCAAGTACGCAAAAGTGCCGCGGGACAAGCGGACCGAGCGCCGTGAGGAGCTTCTCGAGCGCGTCGGCCTCGGCGGCACCGCGGGTCGGCAGATCTGGGAGATCAGCGGCGGGCAGCAGCAGCGCGTCGCGATCGCGCGAGCTCTCGCCGCGGAGACGCCGCTGTTCCTGCTCGACGAACCGTTCGCCGCGCTGGACGCGCTGACTCGGGAACGGTTGCAAGAGGACGTGCGTCAGGTCAGCGCCGAGTCGGGGCGGACGACGGTGTTCGTCACCCACAGCGCCGACGAGGCGGCGTTCCTCGGTTCCCGGATCGTCGTGCTGACGCGCAGGCCGGGCCGGGTGGCTCTGGACATTCCGGTGGACCTGCCGCGGAACGGGGTCGACGCCGACGAACTGCGGCGCTCCCCCGAATACGGTGAACTGCGCGCGGAGGTGGGCCGGGCGGTCAAGGCGGCCGCGGCTTAACCGCGAATCCCGAGTGGCATATCTCGAAACGGCACCGATCGCGCATCGACATCGAATTAGAGGTGCGTCGGTTGTGTTGGGCCACGCACGATGTCGATGTGAGCAGGGTGGTCGAACGCGGACTCGCCAGATGTCCGCGATGCGTCGCGGTGGCGGATTACGTCTTCATCGAGTCGGATCGCAACGTCGTGCGCTACGAGGTGCGCTGCCGCAAGTGCGGAGAGTGCTACCGCGAGGACAGCCGGCCGGGCGCGCCGTTGGCGGTCAGCGGCGAAGAGCCGTTGATCCAGTGGCCGCCGGACTGCGAGCCGACCCCGCCGCGCGACTGGCGCGATGAGTTGCGCGGCAAATTATCGGTGGCCACGCAGCGCGGCAAGGCCGAGATGGAGGTCGTGAACAAGCGGGCGCACGACCTCGTGGAGTTCGGGCGGTCGTGGCGCAACGAGCGCCGGTCGGCGCGGAAGGTGGATCAGACTGGGGGATAGGCCGGTGGCGGATACACCCCGCGCAGGATCCACGCGAACCAGTTGATGCCGTATTCGAGCTCGTCGCTCGCGTCGTAATCCGGATTCGGGTCCACCGCGCCACCTCCATCACTTCGGCCACTTCGGCCACGCCACTGCGGCCCGGCGTTTCGAGTCTAGACCCGGGGCGGCCGTGTGAACACAGCCTCGGCCTAAACTGAACCAACCAGTTAGTAGACCGCTGCGGCGGTCCGGCCTGCCTATAGTGAGTCGCCATGTCTGAATCCGTCACGAGCAACGGGATGTCCCGCCGCGAGGAACTGCTGGCCGTGGCCACCAAGCTGTTCGCGGCCCGTGGCTACCACGGCACCCGGATGGATGACGTCGCCGACGCCGTCGGTCTGAACAAGGCGACGGTCTACCACTACTACGCCAGCAAGTCGCTGATCCTGTACGACATCTATAAGGGCGCCGCCGACTTCACGGTGGATGCGCTGCACGACGACCCGAGTGCGTCGGCCCGCGAGACGATTTATCACTTCACCCGCCGGCTGCTGGTCGGTATCGCCAGCGACGTCGAGCGCGCCGCCGTCTACTTCCAAGAGGGCCCCTACATCAGCGAGTGGTTCACCGAGGAACAGGTGGAGTACATCCGGGAGAAGGAGGCGCAGGTCTACGAGCACGTCCGGGACGTGATCGACCGCGGTATCGCCAGCGGCGAGTTCTACGACTGCGACTCCCATGTCCTGGCCCTGGGCTATATCGGGATGACGCTGGGTTCCTACCGCTGGCTGCGCCCGCACGGCCGCCGGACCGCGCAGGAGATCGCGGTGGAGTTCAGCACCGCGCTGCTGCGTGGGCTGATCCGCGACGAGACGGTCCGCCAGGCGTCGCCGCTGGGTGTCGACGTCGACGCGGCGCGGGTGCGGCTCGGCGAGGAACCGAGCTAGCAACTGCGCCATCGCGGGTACCCGGGGCTGGTGACCGTCCGCATCGGCACGTCAGGCTGGGCCTACAACCACTGGCGCAACGTGCTCTACGAATCCGGGCTGCCGACCACGCGGTGGCTTCAGCGGTACGTCGCACACTTCGACACCGTGGAACTCAACGGCAGCTTCTACCGCTGGCCACAGGACGCGCAGTTCACGCGGTGGCGCGATCAGCTGCCGCCGGGCTTCGTGATGGCGGTCAAGGCCGCGCGGGGACTGACCCACGCGCGCCGGCTGCGGTCACCGGAGGTGTGGATCGAACGGCTGGAGCGCGGCTGGCGAGCTCTCGGTGACCGCGCCGGGCCGCTGCTGGTGCAGTTGCATCCCGCGCTGGAGCGTGACGACGCCCGGCTGGAGCACTTCCTTGCCGCGATGCCCGGCCAGATCCCGGTGGCCGTGGAGTTCCGGCACCCCTCGTGGGACGACCCGGCGGTGTACGAACTGCTCGAGAAGCACGACGCGGCCTATGTGGTGATGAGCGGGGCCGGGCTGCCATGCATCCTCAAGGCCACCGCGAGGTTCGTCTACGTGCGCCTTCACGGCCCCGATCCCAACGACATGTACGGCGGTTCCTACAGCCCTGCCGACCTTCGCTGGTGGGCCGAGCGGATCATCGAGTGGGACGCCCAGGGCCGGGACGTGTATGTGTACTTCAACAACGACCTCGGCGGCAACGCGGTGCGCAACGCGTGGGACCTCAAGGCGGAGCTGAGGGGCCGGCCCAACTCGCTATGCTCTGCCGATGCCGTTGGTGAGTAAGACAGTCGAGGTCGCGGCCGCGGCCGAGACGATCATGGCGATCGTCGCGGACTTCGAGAAGTACCCGGAGTGGAACGAGGAGATCAAGGGCTGCTGGGTGCTCGCCCGCTATAACGACGGGCGGCCGAGCCAGCTCCGCCTCGACGTGGTGGTGCAGGGCCAGTCCGGCACGTTCATCACCGCGGTGTACTACCCGGGCGAGAATCAGATCTACACGATGCTGCAGCAGGGTGACCACTTCTCCAAGCAGGAACAGCGGTTCTCGGTGGTGGCCATGGGGCCGACCTCGCTGCTGACCGTCGACCTCGACGTCGAGGTGAAGATGGCCGTCCCCGCCGCGATGGTCAAGAAGGTGATCGCAGACGCGCTCGACTACCTGGCCGGCAACCTGAAGGCGCGCGCCGAACAACTCGCGGCGTCCTAGCCTGCCTGGCCCCACCTGGACCGCGCCACCCGCGGCCACACCTGTCCCATGTTTCCGCTTTTCTCAGAGGTCCACTCGCACTTGTGCTGAGTTTCGCGGAAAGGTGTGACTGATGGGGCGTACGAGGCCACGAGGTCGGCAGGTCCAGGGGGCACAGCGTAGGGAACAGGTGGAGCCGACGCGCCGAACAACGCGCGGCGTCAGCTCCAGAGGCCGACCTGTTCCAGCCATGCGATCAGCCGGTCGAGTCCGTCGGTGAACTGTCCGCGGGTCAGGGCGACGACGGTGTGGACATCCCGCCGGCGCAGGGCCTCGATGAGCTCCGCATGGTTGGCGACGGCCGCCGGCCCCCACGTCTCGTCGGAGGCGAACAGCTGCGGCGGCAGATAACGGGCGGCGTGCAGCAGAAACCACGCCAGCTTGATCCGGCCGCCGGCGCGGTTGAACGCGCGGTGGAACGCGAACTCCGCCGCCGCCACCCGGTCGGCGTCCCGCGATTCGACCGCCGCGGCCAGTCGGTCGTTCAGCCGGGCCAGTTCGTCGATCTGATCGTCGGTGATCCTGCGCGCGGTGGTCGCGGCGAGTTCCTGCGCGATCGTCGACTGCAGCCAGAAGATGTCCTCGATGTCGCGGCGCGACAGCGGCACCACCCGGTGACCCCGGTGCGGCTCCAGCTCGACCATGCCCTCGCCGCGCAGCGTGCGCAGCGCCTCCCGCACCGGGGTGATGCTCACCCCGAGGCGGGCCGCGGTCTCGTCGAGACGGATGAACGTGTCCGGACGCAGCGCACCGGTCATGATCTCGGCGCGCAACCGGGCGGCGACCTGTTCGGAGAGCTGCTCGCGCCGCACCGCACCCGCCCCGGGCGTCCTGGCAGGAGCGTTCATCGCGTCGTCGCCTTTCCGGCCCGTGGGGTCAGCTGTCGGGACAGGTTGTCCTGTCGCCGCCGAGGTCCTAGTGTGACCGGGGCAACAACATGTTTGATCAAATATCAATCTTCCGCAAGTCGTCGATGGAGCAGAGGACGTTGACCGAACCGATCCGACAGCCCGGCCCCGAGACCGAGCAGCCCTACCTGGCACGCCGGCAGAACTGGACCAATCAGCTCGCCCGGCATGCGCTGATGCAGTCCGATCAGCCGGCGTTGCGGTTTCTGGGCCACACCACCACGTGGGCTGAGCTGGACCGCCGGGTCAGCAACCTCGCCGGCGCACTGCATCAGCGCGGCGTCGGTTTCGGCGACCGGGTGCTGATCCTGATGCTGAACCGGACCGAGTTCATCGAGGCGGTCCTGGCCACCAACAAGCTCGGCGCCATCGCCGTGCCGGTGAACTTCCGGATGACGCCGGCCGAGATCGCGTTCCTGGTCTCCGACTGCGAAGCCAAGGCCGTCGTCACCGAAGCCGTGCTCGCCGGTGTCGCGACCGCGGTCCGTGACCTCGATCCGACACTGGCCACGGTGATCAGCGCGGGAGGCGGCACCGGCGACGACATCCTCGACTACGACGACGTGCTGGCCGAGACCGCGCCGTGCCCGGTGGTGGACATTCCGAACGACGCGCCCGCGCTGATCATGTACACCTCCGGCACCACCGGACGGCCCAAGGGTGCGGTGCTCACGCACACCAACCTGACCGGGCAGGTGATGACGCTGCTGTTCACCAATGGCGCCGACATCAACCACGACATCGGCTTCATCGGGGTGCCGTTCTTCCACATCGCGGGGGTTGGCAGCATCGTCTCCGGGCTGCTGCTCGGCAGGCCGACCGTGCTCTACCCGGTCGGCGCGTTCGACCCGAACGAACTGCTCGACGTGCTGGAGGCCGAGAAGGTCACCGGCATCTTCCTGGTGCCTGCGCAGTGGCAGGCGGTGTGCGCCGCGCAGAAAGCCAGGCCGCGCGACCTCAAGCTCCGGTTCCTGTCCTGGGGCGCCGCGCCGGCCTCGGACACCCTGCTGCGGGAAATGGCCCAGACCTTCCCGGGCGCGCAGATCCTGGCCGCCTTCGGCCAGACCGAGATGTCGCCGGTGACCTGCATGCTGCTGGGCGACGACGCGCTGCGCAAACTCGGGTCGGTCGGCCGGGTGATCCCGACGGTGTCCGCGCGGATCGTCGACGAGAACATGAACGACGTGCCCGTCGGGCAGGTCGGCGAGATCGTCTACCGGGCGCCGACGCTGATGGCGGGCTACTGGAACAACCCCAAGGCCACCGCCGAGGCGTTCGCCGGAGGCTGGTTCCACTCCGGTGACCTGGTCCGTCAGGACGAAGAAGGTTACATCTGGGTCGTCGACCGTAAAAAGGACATGATCATCTCCGGCGGCGAGAACATCTACTGCGCGGAAGTCGAGAACGTGCTGGCCGCGCACCCCGACATCGTCGAGGTCGCCGTGATCGGTCGCTCGCACGAGAAGTGGGGTGAGGTTCCCGTTGCTGTGGCGGTGCTGCGGAGTTCGCTGGGAACAACCACGCAGACGAGCCTGACGCTGGCCGATCTGGAAGGGTTCCTCAACGAGCGGCTGGCGCGCTACAAGCACCCGAAGGCCCTAGAGATCATCGATGCGCTTCCGCGCAACCCTGCCGGTAAGGTGCTCAAGACGGAGCTGAGAGCACGCTTCGGCGCGGGCGAATCTGTTGACGCCGGCGAAAGTTCTACTCCGCCAACGATTTCAGCTGCGGCGCAGCGGGATTAGCGGCGGCGAGAACCATTTGCTTACGGATGGAGGGTCAATCCCTCAGATGCGGTACGCGGCGCCCACGCCATCGGGTACAGTCCTGAGACCTGTCTTACTACCGACCGGTAGGGAGACTGTGCTCACAAGATCGGGGACGGGGCTGGAAGGGAGCGTTCGACAGATGCTGCCGGTGCGCTACGCCAGCTGTCAGTGCGTCGCGGGAGCCGCTCGGTGACGACCAGTTCGAACCTGACGGGTTACGTACGCGATCAGGTCAGACCGGGGTTGGAGGCCGTCGGCGGCTTCGTGCGCATGTGCGTGCTCGTCGGAAAGGCCTCGCTGCGGCCGCCGTTCCAGTGGCGGGAGTTCATCCTGCAGAGCTGGTTCCTGATGCGGGTGGCGTTCCTGCCCACGCTGGCGGTGTCGATCCCGCTGACCGTGCTGCTGATCTTCACGCTGAACATCCTGCTCGCCGAGTTCGGCGCGGCCGACGTGTCCGGCGCCGGCGCGGCCATCGGCGCGGTCACGCAGCTGGGACCGCTGGTGACCGTGCTCGTGGTGGCCGGTGCCGGCTCGACCGCGATCTGCGCCGACCTGGGCGCCCGCACGATCCGCGAGGAGATCGACGCGCTCGAGGTGCTCGGCATCGACCCGATCCACCGGCTCGTGGTGCCCCGCGTGATCGCGTCGACGTTCGTCGCGATCCTGCTCAACGGCGCGGTGATCACCGTCGGCCTGGTCGGCGGCTTCATCTTCGGCGTCTACCTGCAGAACGTCTCCGCCGGCGCCTACGTCTCGACGCTGACCCTGATCACCGGCCTGCCCGAGGTGCTCATCTCGATCATCAAAGCCGCCACGTTCGGCCTGATCGCCGGCCTGGTGGGCTGCTACCGCGGGCTGACCGTCGCCGGCGGCGCCAAGGGCGTGGGCACCGCGGTCAACGAGACCCTGGTGCTGTGCGTGATCGCGCTCTTCGCGGTCAACGTCGTGCTGACCACCATCGGTGTCCGATTCGGAACGGGGAGCTGACGTGACGAACACCGCCGCAGTCCTGCGCTCCCGCTTCCCCCGCGGGGTCGCCACTGCCGAGAAACTGGCCGGCGCCCCGGCCCGCGGCCTCGATTCGATGGGCCACGTCGCGGTGTTCGTCATCACCGCGATCGGCTCGATAGGGCACGCGCTGCGCTACTACCGCCGCGAGATGTTGCGGCTGATCGCCGAGATCGGCATGGGCACCGGCGCGATGGCGGTGATCGGTGGCACCGTCGCGATCGTCGGCTTCGTGACGTTGTCGGGCTCGTCGCTGGTCGCGATCCAGGGCTTCGCGTCGCTGGGCAACATCGGGGTGGAGGCGTTCACCGGGTTCTTCGCCGCGCTGATCAACGTGCGCATCGCCGCGCCGGTGGTGGCCGGGCAGGCGCTGGCCGCGACGGTCGGCGCCGGCGCCACCGCGGAACTCGGCGCCATGCGCATCAGCGAGGAGATCGACGCGCTCGAGGTGATGGGCATCAAGTCGATCTCGTACCTGGTGTCGACGCGCATCATGGCCGGCTTCGTCGTCATCATCCCGCTCTACGCGATGGCGATCATCATGTCGTTCCTGTCGGCCCAGGTGACCACGACGGTGTTCTACGGACAGTCCGTCGGTACCTACGAGCACTACTTCCGCACGTTCCTGCGCCCCGACGACGTGTTCTGGTCGTTCATCCAGGCCGTCATCATCTCGGTGATCGTGATGCTCAACCACTGTTACTACGGCTTCTACGCCAGCGGCGGCCCGGTCGGCGTCGGCGAGGCCGTGGGACGGTCGATGCGCGCGTCGCTGGTCGCGATCGTGGTCGTGGTGCTGCTGGCCTCGTTGGCGCTCTACGGCGTCGACCCGAACTTCAACCTGACGGTGTAGCGCGATGACTGCACCCGTGAACACCCGACGTCAGCCGCCGTACAAGCTCGCCGGCGCGATACTGGCACTGCTCGCCGTCATCGCGGTGGTGCTGGTGTACCTGCAGTTCCGCGGCGAGTTCCTGCCCCGCACGCAGCTGACGATGATCTCCGCCCGCTCCGGCCTGTCGATGGACCCGGGCGCGAAGGTCACCTACAACGGCGTCCAGATCGGCCGGGTCGGCAACGTCGACGCCACGACCGTCGACGGGGAGCCCCGCGCCAAGATCCTCCTTGAGGTCGACCCGAAGTACCTCGACCTGATCCCGCGCAACGTCGACGCGAACATCAGCGCCACCACGGTGTTCGGCAACAAGTACGTGTCGTTCACGACGCCGCCGAACCCGCAGTCGGAACGGATCTCGCCGTCCGACGTCATCGACGTCACGTCGGTGACGACCGAGTTCAACACCCTGTTCGAGACCGTCGTCGAGGTGGCCGGCCAGGTCGATCCGATCAAGCTGAACCAGACGCTGACCGCGACCGCGCAGGCTCTCGACGGGCTCGGCGACCGGTTCGGCCAGTCGATCGTCAACGGCAACGAGATCCTCGCCGACATCAATCCGCAGATGCCGCAGATCCGCCGCGACAACCAGCTGCTGGCCGACCTCGGCGAGGTCTACGCCGATGCCGCACCGGACCTGTTCGACGGCCTGCAGAACGCGGTGACCACCGCCCGCACCCTCAACGCGCAGCGCGGTGACGTCGACCAGGCACTGATGGCCGCCGTCGGATTCGGCAACACCGGCGGCGACGTCTTCGAGCGCAGCGCGCCGTTCCTGGTCCGCGGCGCCGCGGACCTGGTGCCGACCTCGGCGCTGCTGGACAAGTACAGCCCGTCGTTCTTCTGCATGTTCCGCAACTATCACGACGTCGAACCGAAGATCAGCGCTGCGCTGGGCGGCAACGGCTACTCGCTGAAGACGCACTCGCAGATCCTGGGTCTGGGTGCGGGCAACGCGTACGTCTATCCGGATAACCTGCCCCGCGTCAACGCCAAGGGCGGTCCGGGCGGACGGCCGGGCTGCTGGCAGCCCATCACCCGGGACCTGTGGCCGGCGCCGTTCCTGGTGCTCGACACCGGCGCGTCGATCGCCCCCTACAACCACATGGAACTCGGCCAACCGCTGCTCACCGAGTACGTCTGGGGACGCCAAGTCGGGGAGCACACGATCAACCCATGAAAATCACCGGTACAGCGATCAAACTCGGCGCCTTCTCGCTGGTGCTGCTCATGTTCACCGCGATCATCATCTTGGTCTTCGGCCAGATGCGCTTCGACCGCACCACCGGCTACTCGGCGGTCTTCTCCAGCGCCAGCGGTCTGCGGCCCGGGCAGTTCGTCCGCGCCTCGGGCGTTGAAGTCGGCAAGGTCAAGGGTGTCGAGCTGATCGAGAACGGCTCCAAGGTCAAGGTCGACTTCAGCGTGGACCGGTCTCTGGAGCTGTTCGACGAGACCAGGGCCTCGATCCGGTACCTGAACCTGATCGGCGACCGTTATCTGGAGCTGTCACGCGGTGAGAGCAACACCAGAATGGCTGCGGGCGGGACGATCCCGATCGAGCGGACCCAGCCGGCGCTCGATCTGGATGCGCTGATCGGCGGCTTCCGCCCGGTGTTCCAGTCCCTGGAGCCGGAGAAGGTCAACACCATCGCGCAGTCGATCATCACGGTCTTCCAAGGGCAGGGCGGCACCATCAACGACATCCTCGACCAGACGGCGTCGCTGACCGCGGCGCTGGCCGACCGGGACCAGGCCATCGGCGAGGTGATCAACAACCTCAACACGGTGCTGGACACCACGGTGCGCCACCAGCAGGAATTCGACGACACGGTGAAGAACTTCGAGGTGCTCATCACCGGACTGAAGAACCGTGCGGATCCGATCGCCGGCTCGGTGGCCGACATCAGCGACGCCGCCGGCACGATCAGCGACCTGCTGGCCGACAACCGGCCGCTGCTGCAGAGCACGGTCAGCAAGCTGGAGATCCTGAACCAGCCCCTGGTCGACCAGCGCGACCAGCTCAACGACCTGCTGGTGCAGATCCCCGACGCGCTGGCCATCATCGGCCGGTCGGGCGGTGTGTACGGTGACTTCTTCAACTTCTACGCCTGCGATGTGACCTTGAAGCTCAACGGATTACAGCCGGGCGGGCCGGTCCGCACGGTGAAGGTCTGGAGCCAGCCCTCGGGTAGGTGCACGCCGAAATGAGAGTCCTGGAGGGTTCCAACCGCATCCGCGGCGGGTTGATGGGCATCATCATCCTGGTCATCGTCATCGGCGTGGGTCAGAGCTTCGCGAGCGTGCCGATGCTGTTCGCCACACCCACCTACTACGCCGAGTTCACCGACACCGGTGGCATCAACACCGGCGACAAGGTCAGGATCGCCGGTGTGGACGTCGGCACGGTGCGCTCACTGGAGATCGACGGCGACCGGGTGCGGATCGGCTACAACCTGGGCGGGACCGAGATCGGTACCGAGAGCCGGGCGGCCATCCGCACCGACACGATCCTGGGCCGGCGCAACCTGGAGATCGAGCCGCGTGGGTCAGAGCCGTTGCGCGCCAACGATGTACTGCCGGTCGGGCAGACCACCACGCCGTACCAGATCTACGACGCGTTCTTCGACGTGAGCAACAACACCGCCGGCTGGGACACCGAGACGGTCCGCGATTCACTGAACGTGCTGTCTGAGACCATCGACCAGACCTATCCGCACCTGAGCGCGGCGCTCGACGGGGTGGCCCGGTTCTCCGACACGATCGGCAAGCGCGACGACCAGATCAAGCAGTTGCTGGCCAGCGCCAACAAGGTGGCCGGGGTCCTCGGCAACCGCAGCGAACAGATCAACCAGCTGTTCGTCAACGGGCAGACACTGCTGGCCGCGATCAACGAGCGCAACTACGCGGTGAGCCGGCTGCTCGAAAACGTCGACACGTTCTCGGCCCAGGTGAAGGGCTTCATCGACGACAACCCGAACCTCAACCGTGTGCTCGAGCAGCTGCGGGTGATCACCGACGTGCTGGCCGAGCGCAAGCTCGACCTCGCCGACACGCTGTCGTCGCTGTCGAAGTTCATGGTGTCGCTAGGTGAGGCGCTCGCCTCGGGCCCGTACTTCAAGGTCATGCTGGTCAACCTGGCGCCGTACTGGATCCTGCAGCCGTTCGTCGACGCCGCGTTCAAGAAGCGCGGAATCGACCCGCAGGAGTTCTGGCGCAACGCCGGCCTGCCCGCGTTCCGGTTCCCCGACCCCAACGGTGTCGGTTTCGAGAACGGCGCCCCGCCGCCCGCCCCGACGCCGATCGAGGGAACCCCGGAGAACCCGGGGCCGGCGGTGCCGCCGGGATCCCCGTGCTCGTACACCCCGCCCGCCGACGGCCTGCCGACACCGGGCAACCCGCTGCCGTGCGCGGGTCTGACCCAGGGGCCGTACGGTCCGGTGCCCGGCGGGTACCCACCGCCGAACGTCGCCACGTCGGAACCGAACATCCATGGGCCGCAACCGTCTCCGGGTGTTCCGGCCGCGGCGATCCCCGGCCAGCTGTCCCCCGACGTCCCGGGGGTGCGGCCTCCGCTGCCGCCCGCGCCGCCGGGGGCACGCACCGTGCCGCTGGAACCGCAGCCGTCGCCGCCGGACTTCACCCCCGGCATCGCGCCGCTGCCGCCGGCCCTGACCGGACCGCCGCCACCACCCGGGCCCGGCCCGGCTCCCGCCCCCGCGGGCCAGCCGGTGCTGCCAGGTAATCCGCCGTTCCTCCCACCGGGATCGCAAGGGTAGGGGGTCGAGAAACGATGTCGACAGTCTTCAACGTCCGAAACCTCAAGGGACCCGCAGCGGCCCGCACGTTCATCATCGGCGCGATCGTGATCGTCCTCGTCGTCGTCCTGGCGATCCTCGGCTGGAACCTGTACAAGAAGGCGACTACCAAGACCGCGATCGCGTACTTCACCCAGACGCTGGCGATCTATCCCGGTGACAAGGTCCAGATCATGGGCGTGCAGGTCGGGACGATCGACAAGATCGAGCCCGCCGGCGACAAGATGAAGGTCACCTTCCACTACGAGAACAAGTACAAGGTGCCCCAGGATGCGACCGCGTCGATCCTGAACCCGAGCCTGGTGGCGTCGCGCACGATCCAGCTGTCCCCGCCCTACACCGGCGGCCCGGTGCTCGAAGACGGCGCCGTGCTCGACCTCGACCGCACCCAGGTGCCGGTCGAGTACGACGATCTGCGCGACTCGATCAGCAGGTTGCTGACTGATCTGGGCCCGACCCCCCAACAGCCGAAGGGCCCGTTCGGCGACATCATCGAGTCGGCGGCCGACGGCTTCGCCGGCAAGGGTGAACAGCTGAACAAGACCCTGAACAACCTGTCGGAGGCGCTGTTCGCGCTCAACGAGGGCCGCGGGGACTTCTTCAGCGTGATCAAGAGCCTGGCGATGTTCGTCAACGCGCTGCATCGCAGCGATCAGCAGTTCGTCGCGCTGAACAACGACCTCGCGCAGTTCACCAGCGCGTTCACCGACACCGACCGCGAGGTGGCCAACGCGCTGCAGGATCTGAACGAATTGCTCACCACCACAAGGAATTTCGTCAACGAGAACGGTGAGGTGCTGGCGCACGACGTGCAGAACCTGGCCGATGTGACCAACGCGATCCTGCAGCCCGAGCCGCGTGACGGCTTGGAGACCGCGCTGCACGCGTACCCGAACGTGGCCGCGAACCTGATGAACATCTCATCGCCGAACGCCGGCGGCATCGTGACCTTGCCGGTGATCTCGAACTTCGCCAACCCGATGCAGTTCCTGTGCAGCGCGATCCAGGCGGGCAGCAGGCTGGGCTACCAGGATTCGGCGGAGCTGTGCGCGCAGTACCTCGGGCCGATCCTCGACTCGATCAAGTTCAACTACCTGCCGTTCGGCGCGAATCAGCTGCAGACGGCGATGACGCTGCCCAAGCAGATCGCCTACTCCGAGGAGCGACTGCGCCCGCCGCCGGGATACAAGGACACCACCGTGCCGGGCATCTTCTCGCGCGACACCTTGTTCTCGCACGGCAACCACGAGCCCGGCTGGATCGTCGCTCCCGGCATGCAGGGCGTCGAGGTGCAGCCGTTCACCAAGAACATGCTGACCCCGGAGTCGCTCGCCGAGCTGATGGGCGGCCCGGACATCGTGCCGCCGCCGGCTCCGCCGGCGTTCGGCACCACCCGCGGCGGCAACCTGCCCGGCCCGCCGAACGCGTTCGACCAAAACAACCCGCTGCCGCCGCCGTGGTACCCGCAGCCCGGCCCGCCGCCGGCGCCCGCACCCGGTGTCGTCCCGGGCAATCCGGCTCCGGTGAGCGCCCCGGCCGCGCCGGCGGCGCCCGCGCCCGCAGCGCCGTCCGGTCCGCTGTTGCCGGCCGAGGCAGGAGGCTGATCGCGATGAAGAAGTGGACCACACTGGTGCGCCGCTCCGTGGCGCTGTCGGCGGCCGCGCTCGTGCTCACGTCGTGCGGGTCGTGGAAGGGCATCTCGAATGTGCCGTTGCCGGGCGGACCCGGCACCGGTTCGGAGCGCACCACCATCTACGTCCAGATGCCGGACACGCTCGCGCTGAACGTGAACAGCCGGGTGCGGGTGGCCGACGTCTACGTCGGACGGGTGCGTTCCATCGAGCTGCGGAACTGGGTCGCCACCCTGACCTTGGATCTGGAGCCGAACATCGCGCTGCCGAAGAACACGCTGGCCAAGATCGGACAGACCAGCCTGCTCGGTTCCCAGCACGTTCAGCTGGACCTGCCGCCGGACCCGTCGCCGCGCAAGCTCGAGACCGGCGACACGATCCCGCTGCAGAACGCGTCGGCGTTCCCGACCACCGAGCGGGTGCTGGCCAGCATCGCGTCGATCCTGACCGGCGGTGGGGTGGCGAACCTGGAGACGATCCAGACCGAGGTCTACAACGTGCTCAACGGCCGAGCCGATGAGATCAGGACCTTCCTCGGCCAGCTCGACACGTTCACCGCCGAGCTGAACCAGCAGCGCGCGGACATCACGCGGGCCATCGACTCGACGAACCGGCTGCTGTCGATCGTCGCCCAGCGCAACGAGACCCTCGACGCGGTGCTGACCGAGTTCCCGCCGCTGATCCAGCATTTCGCGGAGACCCGGGATCTGTTCGCCGACGCCGTCGAATCGCTCGGCCGCATCAGCAACGCCGCCGTAGACACGCTCGAGCCGGCCAACGACGACATCAGGACCAATCTGGCCAACCTGCAGCGGCCGCTGCGCGAGCTGGGCAAGTCCGGGCCGTACCTGCTCGGCGCGCTGAAGGTGTTCCTCACCGCGCCCTACAGCATCGAGAACGTGCCCAAGGCGATCCGCGGCGACTACATCAACGTGTCGCTGATGGTCGATCTGACGTTGTCGGCGATCGACAACGGGTTCTTCTCCGGCACCGGCGTCTCGGGCATGCTGCGCGCGCTGGAGCAGGCGTGGGGTCGTGACCCGAACACGATGATCCCGGATGTGCGCTTCACACCGAACCCGAACTCGGCGCCGAACGGGCCTCTCATCGAGAGGAGTGAGTGAGCGATGCTGACCCGCTTCGTCAAGATCCAGCTGATCATCTTCACGATCCTCACCGTGGTCGCGCTGGGCGTGCTCGGGATCTACTACCTGCGCCTGCCCAGCCTCGCCGGGCTCGGCGAGTACAAGCTGTACGCGCAGCTGGAGCGCTCCGGCGGCCTGTACCCGACCGGCAACGTCACCTACCGCGGCACCCAGATCGGCAAGGTCACCGAGGTCGAGCCGACCGAGACCGGCGCGCGGGTGACGATGAGCATCGGCAACGAGTACAAGATTCCCGCCGATGTAAGCGCCAACGTGCACTCGGTGTCGGCGATCGGTGAGCAGTACCTGGACCTGGTCTCCGAGAGTGGCACCGACCAGTACCTCAGCCCCGGCCAGACCATCACCGAGAGCTCGGTCCCGGCCGAGGTGGGTCCGGCGCTGGACGCCGCCAACAAGGGCTTGGCGGTGCTGCCGAAGGAGAAGATCGACGCGCTGCTCACCGAGACGGCGACCGCGGTCGGCGGGCTGGGTCCCGCGCTGCAGCGGCTCGTCGACTCGACGACGAACGTCGCCGAGGGGTTCCGCGACAACCTGCCCCAGGTCAACGACATCATCAACAACGCCGCCCCGATCCTGGAGAGCCAGGTGACCTCCGGAGACGCGATCGAGCAGTGGTCGCGCAACCTCAACGTCATCGCCGCCCAGGCCGCCGAGCAGGATCCCGCGCTGCGCAGCGGCCTGCAGCAGGCCGCGCCCACCCTGGATCAGGTGACCACGGTGTTCAGCGACGTGCGGGATTCGCTGCCCCAGACGCTGGCGAATCTGGCCGTGGTCAACGACATGCTCAAGCGGTACAACAAGGGCATCGAGCAGACGCTGGTGATCTACCCGCAGGGCGGGTCCCTGCTGCAGATGGGATCGATCTTCGAGGACGGCGGTCTGCTCCACTTCGGTCTGTCGATCAACCAGCCGCCGCCGTGTCTGACCGGCTTCCTGCCGGCCTCGGAATGGCGCTCGCCGGCCGACACCAGCACGGCGCCGCTGCCGTCCGGCACCTACTGCAAGATCCCGAAGGACTTCCAGGGCAACGTGGTGCGCGGCGCCCGCAACTACCCGTGCGCCGACGTGCCGGGCAAGCGGGCGGCGACGCCGAAGGAGTGCCGCAGCGACGAGCCCTACGTGCCGCTGGGCACCAACCCCTGGTACGGCGACCCGAACCAGATCCTGCCGTGCCCGGCCCCCGGTGCGCGGTGCGACCAGCGGGTGGCCCCGGGGCAGGTGATCCCGGCGCCGTCGGTGAACAACGGGATGAACCCGCTGCCTGCCGATCAACTGCCCCCACCGCAGTCGGCCGCGCCGAGCAGCGATCCGGTCAGCCGGCCGGGCTCGGGTACGGTCAGGTGCAGCGGTCAACAACCCAACCCGTGCACCTACACTCCTGCGCAGGGGCCGCCCGGCACCACCGCTGGGTACAGCCCGAGCAGTGGCGAGGTGGTGGGGCCTGACGGTGTCAGGTACAACGTGAGCAATTCGAGCAACCCAGGAGACGACGGATGGAAGGAGATGCTGGCACCAGCCGGCTGATCCCCGACCCCGGAACCGGCACCGTTGTCGACGCGTCACCCCAGGAGCAGTCCTCGGCCGAGCTCCGCAGGCCGTCGCGGCTGGGCAACGGTTGGGCTGCGACGATCTGCGTGGTGCTGCTGCTGCTCGCCGGCGGCGGCATCGCCGCAGGTGTGCTGGCGCTGCGTGCCAATGAACGCGCTGCCGAGATCGCACGCTCCGACGAGGCCGCGCTGCAGGCCGCCAAGGAGTGTGTCGCGGCCACCCAGGCGCCGGACACCGCCGCGATGACGGCCGCGCAGTCCAGGATCCTGGAGTGCTCCACCGGTGAGTTCGGGGTGCAGGCCGGGTTGTTCGGCAGCGTGATCGCCGAGGCGTATCAGGCGGCCAACGCGACGGTCGCGGTCGACGACCTGCGGGCCGCCGTCGAGCGGCGCAACGACGACGGCACGGTCAACGTGCTGGTCGCGGTGCGCGTCAGGATCTCCAACTCCGAAGCCGCCGACCAGCGGGTCGGGTACCGGCTGCGCGCGACGATGGCGTTCGACGAGGGGCGCTACCGGATCTCCAGGCTGGACCAGGTCAACTCGTGACGGCGGTGCTGAACACGACCCCGACCGTCCCCGCGCAGGAACCGACCGCGCAGGTGCCGCTGGCCTCGTGGCCGGCCCGGGCGGGTGCGCTGGCGGTCGACACGCTGCCCGCGCTCGGCGTGATGGCCACGGGCGCGCTGCTGGCGTTGACCGCGCCGTCCGACGGCTGGGCCCGGTGGGTGTTCACCGCCGTCGCCGCGCTGGCGTTCGTGTTGATGGTGGTCAACCGGGTGGTGTGGCCGGCGCTCAGAGGATGGACGCTGGGGCGGGCGCTGTTCGGTATCGCGGTGCGCGGCCCCGACGGCGGCGCCGTAGGGGTTTCGCGGCTGGCCGCGCGCGAGGTCGCGCATCTGCTGGACACCGCCGCGCTGTGCATCGGTTGGTTGTGGCCGCTGTGGGACCGGCGGCGGCGCACCTTCGCCGATCTGCTGGCGCGAACCCAGGTTCTTCGCGTCGAGCGGCCGCACCGCGACATGCGCCGGCTGGTGGCCACGATCCTGGTCGCGTCGGCCGCGGTGTCGGTCGCGGTGGCAGGTCTGGGTTATGCGGTGCTGTACCGCCAGGAACGGGCGCTGGACACCGCCCGGGAGCAGGTCGCCGCGCAGGGACCGCGCATTGTCGAGCAGATGCTGAGCTACGGCGCGGACACCATGATCGATGACTTCGCCAGGGCGCAGGCGCTGACCACCGACGGGTACCGGCCGCAGCTGATCGCCCAGCAGCAGGCGGTGCAGGGCGGCGGCGCGACCAGCAACGAGTACTGGGCCGTCAGCAGTGCGGTGCTGACCGATCCCCCTGTCACCGCGGGGCGGGTGTCGATGCTGTTGGCGATGCAGGGGCAGCGCGGCAACAATCCCGAGGACATGAAGTTCATCACCGCGACGGTCCGGGTCGACTTCGAGAAGTCGAGCGACGGACAGTGGAAGGTGGCGAACCTGACCGTGCTGAAGAAGCCGCTGATGAATGTGCCGGGCCAGTGAGCCCGGTACGCAGGATCGCCGCCGACGCCGACGATCACGACGGCGGAGCCGCCGAGCGCACCGTCGCCGACGACTATTTCCGCCTCGAACCCAAAGCGCCTGTCCGGTGGGGGCTTCCGCTGGTGTCAGTACTTGCCGCGCTGGTCGTGGTCGCGGCCATCGCCGCCGCCACGTTCATGCTCGTCCGCCAGCTCGACGACCGCCGGGAGGCGGTCAACGAGGCCTCGGCGCTGGGTTACACCAGCGAGTTCATGGTGATGTACACCAGCCTGGACCCGTTCAACGCCAACGACTACGCCGATCGCGTCGCCGCCCAGGCCACCGGCGAGTTCGCCAAGAACTTCGCAGACCGGCTCAACGAGATCCTGGTGCAGGTGGCCCGGTCGGAGCCGAGCACCGGTGAGGTGCTGGCCGCGGGAGTGCAGCGCTGGAACGACGACGGAAGCGCCGACGTGCTGATCGCGACCAAGGTCACCTCGAAGAGCCCGGACGGGAAGTCGACGGTCGAAAGCGGAAGCCGTTGGGTCGCAACGACGATCAAGGAGGGACAGCAGTGGAAGATCAGCAACCTGGTTCAGGTGATCTGACCACCGGGGACCTCGCGCAGCCGTCACGGCGACGCTTCTTCGGCCGCAAGCCGAAGGCCCGGCAGCCCGCCGGACAGGAATCGCCTGCCACCGAGGCGGCTGCTGTGGAATCGCCTGCCGCAGAGGCGCCGAGGACGCCCGTCGGTAAGGCGCGCAGAACAGTGAAACCGCAACCGGCGCAAGCCGAATCAGCGCCCGAGCCCGACACCGACGCCACTGACGCGCCGTCCGAGATCGAGCCGGCGCCCGACGCCGAGCCCCAGCCCGAAGCCTCGCCGGACACTCAGCCCGGTGACGTGGTGCTGGTACCGCACCGGCCGGCCGGCCGCCGCGCGCTGATCGCGGCGGCAGCCGCCTCGGTCGTATTCGTCGGCGCCACCGGGTTCGCCGCGGCCACGGTGCAGCCGTACCTGTCCGAGCAGGCGCTGTATGAGACCAAGCTGACCATCGCGCGCACGGCGACCGATGCGATCACCACGCTGTGGACCTACAGCCCTGACGACATGGCCACCCTCGCCGACCGGGCCTCGGTGTTCCTGTCCGGTGATTTCGCCGCGGAGTACCGCCGCTACATCGACGCGATCGTCGAACCGAACAAACAGGCCCAGGTCACCAACACCACCGAGGTGATGGGTGCGGCCGTGGAATCGATTTCCCCGCAGTCGATTCCGACCGAGGCCACCGCACTGGTCTACACGAACTCGGTGGCCACCAGCCCGGTGACCAAGAACATCCCGTCGCTGCGCTACCTCTCCTACCGGCTGACCATGCAGCGCGACGGCGGCGACTGGCGCATCACCCGGATGTCGACCATCACGTCGTTCGATCTGACGCCGCAGCTGTAACGTCCGCCGTGGCCCTGAAATCGCCGGTCTCGCGACGTCAGACGGTCACCGCCCTGCTGCTGCTCACCTTCACCACCGGTCTGATCGACGCGGTCAGCGTGCTCGTGCTCGGGCACGTGTTCGTCGCGAACATGACCGGCAACGTGATCTTCCTCGGGTTTTGGTTCGTCCCGCATTCCGGCGTCGACCTGACCGCGGCGATCGTCGCGTTCGTCGGGTTCGTGCTGGGCACCATCATCGGGGGACGGCTGTCGCGGCATCTGGACGCCGACGTGCGGATGTGGCTGACCACCGCGCTCGGCCTCGAGGTGGTGCTGCTCGCGCTGCTGGCGATCCTGGCCGGCGCCGGGGTGCTGGACTACCGGGACGACACCAAACTCATCCTGATCGCCGGGCTCGCAGTGACCTTCGGATGCCAGAACGCGACCGCGCGCCAGTTCGGCATCCAGGAACTGTCGACGACGGTGCTGACGTCGACCATCGTCGGACTCGGCTTCGACAGCCGGCTGGCCGGCGGCACCGGCGAGGGGGAGAAGCTGCGCTACGGCGTGGTCGCGACGATGTGCGCCGGGGCGGTGGTCGGCGCAACGCTGACCCGGTTCACCGTCGCCGCGATCATCGGGCTGGCCGCTGCGATCGTCGCCGTCAGCGCCGCGATCTTCTGGTTCGGCCGCGGCGGTGAAGCGTGAACCGGCGGTTCGTCAAACGGAATCCAGCTGCGCCGCAGGGCTTTTTCGCGTGCGAGGCCGCGGGGCTGGGGTGGCTCGCCGACGCCGACGGCGGAGTGCCGTGTGCCCGTGTGCTCGCCGTCGCAGAGGATTCCCTGACCCTGGAACGGGTGACCACGACGGCGCCCAGCCGGGCCGCGGCCCGCGAGTTCGGCAGCCGGCTGGCGCGCACCCACGAGGCCGGAGCCGACGCGTTCGGCGCCCCGCCGCCGGAATGGAGCGGACCGGGTTTCTTCGGCCCGCTGCAGCACCCGCTGCCGATGGAGTACGGGCGCGACGGCGCCTGGGGTGTGTTCTACGCCGAGCGCCGGCTGGCGCCGATGGCCGCGCGCGCCGAGCTGGACCCGAACACCGCGGCAGCCGTCGGTGACGTCGTACAGCGTTGCCGCGCAGGTGGATTCGACGACGGAGAGCCGCCGGCCCGGCTGCACGGGGATCTCTGGAGCGGCAACGTGCTGTGGAGCGCCGACGGGGTGGTGCTGATCGATCCGGCCGCGCACGGTGGACATCGCGAGACCGATCTGGCGATGCTGGCGCTGTTCGGATGTCCGTACTTCGACGACGTGCTCGACGCGTACCAGCAGCACCGGCCCCTGCGGGCCGGCTGGCGCGACCGGGTCGGGCTGCATCAGCTCTACCCGCTGCTGGCCCATGTGGTGCTGTTCGGATCCGGCTATCTGGCCCCGACCCGGACCGCTGCGCGCAGCATCAGTTGAACGCCAGCCAGGCCGGCTGAGCCCGCTCGCGCGAATCGCACAGCACCGCCATGGTGTCGCACGAACCACGGGGTGCGCCGGCACCGGCCCACATGCCACCGGTGTCGCGGCGCAGCACGATCGCCGACGATCCGCCTCCGTCGAGCAGCACCGCGGTGTCGCTGCCCAGCCCGCGGAACAGGTCCTGGATCTGGTCGGGGGTGTAGCTTCCGCCCTGGAACACGTACATCTCGTCGCGGTCCTTGACGTAGGCGATCGCGGTGCGCGCCGCGCTCGGCCCCGGGTCGTTGAGCTGGCCGGTCTCGCCGGGGGCCAGCAGCCCGATGCCGGCCACGGCGACGAACCGGGTGCCCTGGTCGATCAGCCTGCTCACCACCGGTGTCGCGGCGTCGAAGTCGTCGTCGTGGCGGGGCGGGACGACGAACGGCGCGCCCTTGACCGGCAGGATCATCGTCGACAGCGCCATCCAGTGCTCGTTACCGCCGGAGAGGCCCTGCTTGCCCGCGTAGGCCAGCGTTCCGGTCACCGCGGCGTTGGTCCGGCCCAGGCCGCGCGTGTTGTCGACGTAGGCGCCCAGTGGCGAACTGCAGCCGGTGCTCTTCCAGGAGCCGCCCTGCTGACCGCGCACGTCGAAGAAGTTCGCGTTGATCGCGATGGTCGGCTGGCCGAGGGCGTGCCACGCCTCGATCGGGGTGTAGATTTCCGAGGCCTGCCACAGCCCCTCGCCGGTCCGTGCCCGCGGATCACGTTCACAGCGGGCCTGATAACCGGTGTGCGAGTCGGCGAGCAGGCGCGGCGCCAGCCGCTGTGAGGCGCCCTTGATGATCATCAGCCGGCCGCCGTTGTTCAGCTCGTACCAGTTCCCCGCCGCGTTGAGCATCGGCGCCGGGAACCCGCCGCCGAAGTTGTACACCAGATACGAACCGCGGGTGTTGGCGATCGCGCCGGCCAGCAGTTCCCGCGCGTCGGCCGCCCTCGCAAGGGGCGCTGTCGTCGCGGCCGCCACCACCACGCACATCACCACCGAGCACATCAGCACCGCGAGCGCATTACGCGCCGCGGCGAGAAGGTGCCGCATGTTTGCGGTGGGCATCGGCACCGGCGACTCCTCTCGGCACAGCGGACACGGCTCACTGAGGCTAATCCCACCAGAAACAGTGTCAACTTTCGTCACGACTGCATCACAGGATGGTTCCGGGCTGGTCGCCGCGGTCTTTGCTGAGGGTCTCGCCGTGGTTATGTTGGCGGATGACGCACCGGACGACCGGGTACCCGGATGACATGTCTACCGTGACTCGTACCTTCACCGTCAGTCCGCCACCGCAGGTCGTCGTCGACTACCTCAAGGACTTCGAACACGCCGAACAGTGGGATCCCGGTACCCGCCGCTGCGAGCGTATCGACACCGGACCCGTCGTCGAGGGCGCGTTCTGGCACAACGTGTCGAAAATCCTGGGGGTCACCGCCGAACTGACCTACAAGCTCGAAGAACTCACGCCCAGCAGGGTGGTATTCGTCGGAGAGAACCAGTCGTCGCGGACCATCGACACGATCACCGTCGACGCGCGAGGTTCGGGCTCGGTGGTCACCTTCGAGGGCGATCTCGAAATGCACGGCTCGGCAAGGATTCTCACGCCGCTGGTGAAACTCGCGCTCGAGAAGCGGGTCGGCGGCACCGAGAAGCGGATGGCCTCGGTGCTCAACCGGCTTGCGACGACGCCGGGATAGCGCGGCCCCGGATCAGGACGGAGCCAGCCGGTAGATCGCGTCGGCGGCGTCGTCGGTGATGTAGACCGCGCCATCGGGACCGGCAACCGCGGCCACCGGCCGGCCCCAGCGGGTCCCGTCGTCGTCCTGGAATCCGCCGACGAGTGTCTGCTGATCGCCGAGATCGCCGCCCTGCCAGGGGTAGAACGACACCTCGGGAGCACGGGGCGGCTGCCGGTTCCACGAACCGTGCACCCCGATCAGCGCGCCGCGACTGTACGGCGCGGGCAGCTCGCCGTCGACGAAGCTCAGGCCCAGCGGCGCCGAATGCGCGCCCATGCTCTGCTCCACGGGCGGCAGCGACGCGCAATCCATCTGTGCGCCATCGGGATTGGTCTGCACATCCCGGATGAAGGTCAGATCGGCAGGCCCGCCGTCGGGATTGCAGTACGGCCAGCCCAATTCGCGTCCGGGCGTCAGCTTGGCGATCTGCTCGGGCGGATGGTCGCCGACGTACTCCGGAATCACCTGTCCGTAGGACGGTCCCGGCTCGGGGTAGGCGACGTTGTCGCGGCCGTTGTTGGCCGTCCACACCGCGCCGTCGGGCGCCACCGCTAGCCCGGTGCCGTTGCGCACCCCGGTCGCGAACGGCTCGGCGGGACCGCCGCCGGGTGGTACCCGCATGATCGTGGCTCTCGGCGGGTCCGCGGTGCGGTCCTGCGCCGAGATGTTGCCCGTCGAGCCGATCGAGAAGTAGACGGCGCCGTCGGGGCCGACGGCCACGCTCTTGAGCACGTGCGAGTACGCGCCCCGCAGGTCCGGGCTTCGATCGTCGGGCAGCCCGGCCGCCACCGTGCGCGGATCGTTGGCCGTGCCGTCGGCGTACCGGTACGCGACCACCTGATCGCTCTCGGCCACATACAGCGTCGACCCGTCGAAGGCCAGGCCGTGCGGTTCGTCGAGCCCGTCGAGCAGCACCGACTCCTCGGCTGCCTCACCATCGCGCGACGCGAATTGCAGCACCCGGCCCGCGCTGGGCACCGAGACCAGCAGCTCGCCGTCCGGGGTCCACGCCGCCAACCGCGGCCGCGAGGTCCGCGCCCACACCGACAGCGTCCAGCCCTGCGGCACCAGCGCCTGGCGGGGCCGGTCGAACGGTGCATCGGCCAGCCGCCGATCGACCTCGACGTTCACCGGGCTCAGCCTCGACTCGGGGGTGCCGCCCGTCGTCGTCACCGCCGACGGTGTCGGCGACCGAGCGGAGGTGGCCGACGGACCCGGCTCGGACGTGCATCCGGTGAGCAGGGCGGTGCCTGCCAGCAGGATGCCGATTCGTTTATGCCGCACCGAGTCCCGCATGCATCTCCCAGACCAGGATCTCAGCGGGCCCGGTCGCGGTGATCCGTTGACCGCCGGATGCGGTGAACCGCACCGCGTCGCCTTCTGTCAGTGGTCCGACCCCTTCCAGCGTGACCGCCCCCCGGGGCACGAACAGGTGCAGGTACGGCGCCTCGGGCAACAGGACGCTCTGACCCGCCTCCAGTCGCGCGCCGTGCAACGCCGCGTACCGGTTACGGATCGTGATGGCGGCGGCATCGCGGTGTGCGGGCATCCCTGACGCGATCGTCACCAGGTTGCCGCGCAACAGTTCGTCGTCGATCTCGAGCTGCTGGTAGCCGGGGTCGATTCCGGATTCGTCCGGTACCACCCACATCTGCACGAAATGCACCGGTTCGCTGTGGGTCTGCGCTCCGGTCAGGGTCCAGGAATCGTTCTTCTCGGAGTGTAGGATTCCGCGTCCCGCCGACATCCGCTGTGCCAGACCGGGATAGATGACCCCGGAGTGTCCCGTGGAGTCCTGGTGCACCAGCGAACCGCGCAGAACCCACGTCACGATCTCCATGTCGCGGTGCGGATGGGTGTCAAAGCCGGTGCCGGGCTTGACGATGTCGTCGTTGTTGACCAGCAGCAGACCGTGGTGGGTGTTGCCGGGTTCGTAGTGGCTGCCGAAGGAGAACGAGTGTTTGGAGTCCAGCCACTCGATCGTGGTTTTCGCGCGGTCGTCGGCACGCCGGACGTCCACGATGCTCGGGCTGCTGCTCATGTCTGGATCACTCCTCGGAGAGTTCTTGTCAGCCTAGGTGGCTGCCCTGCGACCGACAACATTGATGATGTGTCATGTATTCCGGGGCTAGGGTGGGTCCATGGAGTGGCTCAGCGACGAGCAGCAGCTGATCTGGCGTGATTACCTGGCGACGGCCAGCCGGCTGCATACGGCGATGCACCGCCAGCTGCAGCAGGACTGCGAGCTGTCGCTGGCGGACTACGACGTGCTGGTAGCTCTGTCCGAGCGCGGGCCGATGCGCATCCACGAACTCGGCAGACTCATCGGCTGGGAGCAGAGCCGGCTGTCCCACCAGCTGCGCCGCATGCGGGGGCGCGGGCTGGTGGAGCGGGAGGGCGACGGCGACGACCGCCGCGGAGCGACCGTCACCCTGACCGACGCGGGGCTTTCTGCGTTGCAGACCGCCGCGCCCGGACACGTCGACCTGGTCCGCTCGGTGGTGTTCGACGGGCTCACCGAGACCCAGCAGCGAGAGTTCGGCGCGGCGCTGCAGACCATCCTCGGCCGGCTACGGGCCGCCCCGTCCGCCGGTTAGCTTTCCCGCCCGCCGGTCAGTGGGGCGGGGTGTCAGAGTGTGGCCGGCAGCCCGCACTTCGCGAACAGCTCGGTGTCCATGAAGGCCACCACGTGCGCGATGCCGGACTCGCACATGTCGAGCACATGCAGTTGAAAGGCCTCATGCACACCGGTTTCCGGGTTGCGCATGTAGAGCGCGGCCACCGGCTGACCGTTGGCGGTGGTCTGCAGGAACCGCATGTCGCCGGCCTTCTCGGCCGGGCAGTGCACCTTCGCCAGCGTGATGATGTCGGCCGGGCCCTGATACCAGCCGTCGAACGGGGGCATCTCCCACACCGCGTCGGCGGTGAGCAGCCCGACGAGCCGGTCCATGTCGTAGCTTTCGAACGCGGCGATGTACTGGGTCAGCGTCTCGGCGGCCTCCGGGGATTGCGGCGGCACCGGCCGATCGTCACGGGCCGGCTGTATCTCGTCGAGCTGCGCGCGAGCCCGCTGCAGCAGGCTGTTGACCGCCGCGGTGGACGTGCCGACCGCCTCGCCGACCTCGGCGGCCTTCCACTGCAGCACCTCACGCAGCACCAGCACCGCACGCTGGCGCGGGGGCAGATGCTGCAGCGCCGCGACGAACGCCAGCCGCACCGCCTCTCGGGACTCGGCGATCACCGACGGGTCGGACGGATCTTCGCGCGGAGCGTCGGGCAGCGGTTCCAGCCAGCTGATCTCGTGGCGCTCGGTGAGCTCACCGGTCGGATCCGAAGCCGGCTGGCCCAGCCCGCTGGGCAGCGGCCTGCGTTTGTTGCCGTCGAGCGCCGTCAGGCAGGTGTTGGTGGCGATCCGGTACAGCCAGGTGCGCACCGACGATTTGCCCTGGAAACCCTTGTACGACTTCCACGCCCGCAGATAGGTTTCCTGGACCAGATCCTCGGCGTCGTGCAGTGAACCGGTCATCCGGTAGCAGTGCGCCAGAAGTTCCCGCCGGTACCGCTGCGCATCGGCGAGAAAGGCGTCGGCGGCGCCCTTGTCGTCGAAGTCGTCGAGGTTGCCGTCGAGAGCCGTGGCGGTCACGTTCAGCAGCTTACGCAGCGTCACCGACATGTCCAGGTCCCGTTGGGCGCCTCGTGGAACGCTAGTCTCGCTGCCATGGTTGTGACCCACACCGAGCGCAGTTTCGACGGCGTCGGCGGCGTTCGGATCGTGTACGACGTGTGGACCCCGCAGGAGCCGCCGCGCGGTGTGGTCGTGCTGGCCCACGGGTACGCCGAACACGCCCGCCGATACGACCACGTCGTCGCCCGGTTCGGCGAGGCGGGACTGGTCACCTACGCGCTGGACCACCGCGGCCACGGCCGCTCCGGCGGCAAGCGGGTCTACCTGCGCGACATCACCGAGTACACCGGGGACTTCCACACCCTGGTCCGGATCGCCGCCGATGAGCAGCCGAGCCTGAAACGGGTGGTGCTCGGGCACAGCATGGGCGGCGGCATCGTGTTCACCTACGGCGTCGAGCATCCCGATGACTACCACGCGATGGTGCTGTCCGGACCGGCCGTCGACGCGCACGCCTCGGTGTCGCCGGTGATGGTGCTGCTGGCCAAGGTGCTGGGGCGCATCGCACCCGGCCTGCCCGTCGAGAACCTGCCGGCCGACGCGGTGTCGCGTGACCCGCAGGTCGTCGCCGCCTACGAGAACGACCCGCTGGTCCACCACGGCAAGCTGCCCGCCGGCGTGGGCCGTGCGCTGATCGGTGTCGGTGAGACCATGCCGGCGCGGGCCGGCGCGATCACCGCCCCGCTGCTGGTCGTGCACGGCGACAAGGACCGGCTGATCCCGGTGCAGGGCAGCCGCAAACTCATCGACTGCATCGGGTCGGCCGACGTACACCTCAAGGAGTATCCGGGCCTCTACCACGAGGTGTTCAACGAGCCCGAGAAGGACGTGGTGCTCGACGACGTCACCGCCTGGATCGAGTCGAAGCTGTGAGAATCCTTGCTGCGGTGGCACTTTCGGTGCTGCTTCTGGTTTCGGGCTGCTCGTCGGACTCCTCGACGGACCCGGCGGTGTGGACGGACGAGGAGGTGACGTTCGACGCTGACGGGTTGACGCTGCACGGCACCTACCGGCACCGCGCCGACGGGCAACCCACCCCGGCGGCGCTGCTGATCTCCGAGAGCGGCGGCACCGACCGCAACGGCGATAACCAGGTGGCGGGTCCGATCGGCAACATGCGCCAGTTGGCCGAGCTGCTTTCCGAGCGCGGCGTGGCCAGCCTGCGCTACGACAAGGTGGGTACCGGGCGGACCGGGCTGGGTCCGTACAAGGACCGGCCGGCCGACGTCGTCAGCGCCGTGTACACCGCAGGCGCCGAGGCGGCTTTCACGTTCTTGGCCGGGCGGCCGTCCACCGATCCAACCCGGGCGTCGGTGTACGCGCTGGGGGAGGGCACCATCCACGCGCTGACGCTGGCCGGGGACACCGATCCCGGCGCGCCGAAGGTCCATTCGCTGGGGCTGTTCCAGCCCCTGCCCGGGCGCTATCTCGACATCATCACCGACCGGGTGAAGGCGGACGGCTCCCCGGAGACGCTGGCGGCCTGGCAGGCCGCGGTCGAGGAGATCCGCGCCAAGGGCACCGTCCCGGCGGATCTGCCCGACGGGCTCACCGCGATCGTGAACCCGGGCAACGTCGCCGCGGTGGCCGAGGCGGACAAGATCGACCCGGTGAAGCTCGCCGCCGCGGTGCCCGCCGGCACCCCTGTGCTGCTCACCTGCTCGGACTCGGACAACCAGTCGCGCTGCGACACCATCGGTCCGTTGGTGGCGGCGCTGCAGCACACCGACCTGACGCTGGTCGAACTCAAGGGTGTCAACCATGTGCTGCGCGAGGACCCGACCGACAACATCGCCAACTACGCCAACCAGGACCCGCTGTCCGGGCAGCTGGTGGCCGCGCTGGACGCTTTCGCCGGCAAGTGAGCCCGCTGCCTGTGGAGAAACGCCGGTCTGGGGATAAGGGATACTGCAGGGCAGTGAAACGTCGTACCGAATCCCTACCGTCGCCGGCATGAGCACAGACGAGAAGATGCTGGCCCGCATCGCGGCACTGCTGCGCCAGGCCGAGGGCACCGACAACCCGCACGAGGCCGACGCGTTCATGGCCGCCGCGCAGCGGCTGGCCACCGCCACCTCGATCGACCTCGCGGTCGCGCGCAGCCACACCGACCGGCGCAGCCGAACCCAGACCCCGGTGCAGCGCACCATCACCATCGGTGAGCCCGGCGCTCGCGGGCTGCGCACCTACGTGCAGCTGTTCGTGGTCATCGCCGCCGCCAACGACGTCAAATGTGACGTCGCGTCGAACTCGACGTTCGTGTACGCCTACGGGTTCGCCGAGGACATCGATACCACCCACGCCCTCTACACCAGCCTGGTCATGCAGATGGTGCGCGCGTCCAAGGACTACATCGCCTCCGGCGCGCACAGGCCGACCCCCACCATCACGGCGCGGCTGAACTTCCAGCTGGCGTTCGGCGCCCGGGTGGGGCAGCGGCTCGCCGAGGCGCGCGAGGAAGCGCAGCGCGCGGCCACCAGCGGGCCGGACAGTGTCCCGGGCACCGCGGTCGCGCTGCGCAACAAGGACCTTGAGCTCAAGGACTACTACCGCCAGACGTCGAGGGCGCGCGGCACCTGGCGCGCCACCAGCGCTACTGCGGGCTACTCGTCGGCGGCGCGGCGCGCCGGTGACCGCGCCGGTCGCCGGGCCCGGCTGGACGGTGAGACCGAGCTGGCGGGAGCGCGGTCAGCGCTGGAGAGATGACCCGGGACGCGCAGCGCGCAAAGGTGTACGCCGCCGAGGAATTCGTGCGCACCATGTTCGACCGCGCCGCGCACCGGGGAAATCCGGTGCTCGACTTCTTCGGCGCGCAGCTGACCCTGCCGCCGGAGGCCCGGTTCGCTTCGGCCGAGGCGGTGCAAACCTACGTCGACGGTGTGCTGGCCCATCCTGCGGTCCGGGACCAGTGGCCGGCGGTCACGCCGCTGGCGGTGCGGCCGAGGCGGGGCGTCACGGCCGCGCACTACGAGCGCGCGGGGGACGCCGCGACGATCGCGGTGCCCGAGGGCCGCAGCACCTGGGCGCTGCGGGAGATGGTGGTGCTGCACGAGATCGCCCACCACCTGTGCGACACCGACCCGCCGCACGGGCCTGCGTTCGTCGCGACGTTCTGCGAGCTGGCCGCCGCGGTGATGGGCCCGGAGGCCGCGTACGTGTTGCGCGTCGTATACGCCAAGGAAGGCGTGAAGTAGCGTCGATCCCGTGACCACGCCCGACTGGGGATCTCTGGACGACCTGTTCACCCGCGTGCTGCACAGCGAGGACGACGGGATGCGCGCCGCCAGAAAGGCCGGCGACGCCGCCGGTATGCCCGCGATCGAGGTCTCCGCGCAGCACGCGAAACTGCTGGCGTTGCTGGTGAAGATCGCCGGGGCGCGCCGGGTGCTCGAGATCGGCACCCTGGCCGGCTACAGCACGATCTCGCTGGCCCGCGCGGTCGGTCCCGACGGCACCGTCGTCACCCTCGAATACGAACCCGCGCACGCCGAGATCGCCCGGCGCAACCTCGAGCGCGCCGGGGTGAGCGACCGGGTCGAGATCGTCGTCGGAGCCGCGCTGGACTCGCTGCCGAGGCTGCAGCAGCGCGGCGACACCTACGACCTGGTGTTCATCGATGCCGACAAGGAGAACAACGTCTCCTACGTCGAGTGGGCCGTCGCGCTCGGCCGGCCGGGCACCGTGGTCGTCGTCGACAACATCGCCCGCAACGGCCGCGTGCTCGACCCGGCACCCGACGACCGGCAGGCCGGCGCGATTCGCGCGATGTTCGACATGATGGGCGCCCACCCCCGGCTGGACACCGCGGCGATACAGACCGTGGGCGCCAAAGGCTGGGACGGTTTCGCCCTCGCGGTCGTCGACTAGGAGGTCCTCCGATGGGGCGGCCCTATCTCGGGTACCGGGCAGACGACGGCGCCACCGACTACGGTGCGTTCTTCGACCCGCAGATGGCGCCGTTGCCCGTCCACGTCGTCGATGCGTTGCACCACGGGCCGCAGGCCGCTCCGCTGCTGCTCGAATTCAACAGCGCGGCAACACTTCTCGACGTCGGATACCACCCGACCGAAACGGGGTACGGCCGGCTGGCCAACGGTGCGTCCCAGGTGTCGGTGCTCACCGACATGCCCGGGGTGGCCCCCGGGATGTGGGACTGGTGGTTCGGCTGGCACGGCAGCGACAGCCGCCGCTACAAGTTGTGGCATCCCCGCGCGCACGTGGCGGCGCGGTGGGCCGACGGCGGCGGCGACGGCCACTACACCGGCCGCACCTGCCTGGTCGAGGAGTACCTCGGATCCGCTTACACCAGGGCGGCGATCCGATTCGTCGCGCCGCGCACGCTCGGGATCGACGAATCCCGGCTCGGTGATTCGGTCGCGGTGTGCGCGCGCCTGGGCTCGTCCGAGACACCGGTCGACATCGGCTGGTTGATCCACGATGTCCGCGCGACACCCACCGGCGCCGAAATGCGGTCCCGGTTCTGGCTCGGCGGCCCGTATACCGGGGTGCGCCACGGAAACCTGTTGGCCAACACCGTGGTTCGGCCCGTCGCGGAACGCCGGCTGCCCGACCCGCGGGACTTGTTGGTGCACTGCGCGCAGGAGATGAACCACCTGGCCGCGTTCCTGCCCGCCCTGCACGCCAGGTTGGGTTAGCGACGCGTTCGGGTATGCCCCGCGCATGTGGACGGTGAGCAGGGACATCGAGGCGTCGGCGGACGCCGCGTGGCACGTACTGACCGATCTGGACGCGTGGCCGCGGTGGGGGCCGACGGTGACCGGCGCCGAACTCGACGGATCGGCCTTCGAACTGGGTGCGACGGGCCGGGTGTGGACCCCGGTCGGCGTGCCGCTGCCGTTCGTGATCTCCGAACTGGACCAGGGCCGCACCTGGGGCTGGCGGGTGGCTGGGGTGCCCGCGACCCGGCACGGGGTGGAGCCCCGCGGCGACGGCAGTCGGGTGTGGATGAGTTCGCCGCTGTGGGCGCCCGCGTACCTGCCGGTGCTCGCGATCGCGCTGCGCCGCATCGAGAATCTGGCGGTGCGGTTTCGAACGAGCTGACCGCGGCAACTATGGGGCATGGCCGTCACCGAATCCCGTGAAACCGTGATCGACGCATCGCCGCAGGACATCATGGAGGTCCTGTTCGATTTGGAGTCCCTGACCGAGTGGTCGTCGGCGCACCAGGAGGTCGAGGTGCTCGACCGTGACGACCAGGGCCGGCCCACCCGGTCCCGGCAGGTCGTCAAGATCGTCGGGGTCAGCGATGAGCAGGTGCTCGACTACACCGTCCACGACGACGGGGTCAGCTGGACCCTGGTCAGCTCGAAACAGCAACGCGCACAGGATGCCCGCTACACACTGACCGCGGAGGGCGACAAGACCCGGGTGCGGTTCGAGCTGACCGTGGACCCGACGGTGCCGCTGCCCGGATTCCTGATCAAGAAGGGCGCCAAAGGCTTGATGGACACCGCCACCGAGGGTCTGCGCAAGCGGGTGCAGAAGGTCAAGAGCTCGTGAGGCGCTGAACCTCAACGCCGGCGTCGTCGCCGCGGCGGGCCTCATCGCAGTGTCGGGTCTGGCGCCGCCCCCCGGATCAGCGAACAGGGCCCGCCGGGAAGATCGACACTGTGACCCCGCCAGATGCTGCCGCGCCGAGCAGTGCCGAACTCGAGGCGATCCAGAAGCGCACCCTGCGCGTCCTGGTCGCCGCTCAGATCTTCAGTGGCGCGGGTCTGGCCGCCGGCGTCACCGTCGGCGCGTTGCTGGCCCAGGACATGCTCGGCTCCACGGGGCTGGCGGGCCTGCCCAGCGCGTTGTTCACCATCGGTTCGGCCGCCGCGGCGGCCGTGGTAGGGCAACTGTCTCAGCGCCTCGGCCGCCGCACCGGACTGGCGGCGGGGTACCTCACCGGAGCCCTGGGCAGCGTCGGCATCGTGGCGGCCGCGGTCATCGACAACGTGCCGTTGCTGTTCGTCACCCTGTTCGTCTACGGGGCGGGCACCGCGACCAACCTCCAGGCCCGCTACGCCGGCGCCGACCTGGCCCGCATCGACCACCGCGCCCGCGCGATCAGCACCGTGCTCGTGGCCACGACCCTCGGAGCGGTCATCGGCCCGAACCTCGTCGGCGTTCTCGGCGACCTCGCCGAGATGCTGGCGGTGCCCCGGCTCGCGGGTCCGTTTCTGCTGGCCGCGGTAGCCTACGGAACGGCCGGCATCGTGATCTGGAGCCTGCTACGGCCTGACCCCCTGCAGCTGGCCGCGCGGGTGCGCGAAGCCGAACCGACTGCTGTGCAACGAGATTCGGATGTGACGGCCGCCTCGTCTTGCCGGCGCGCAGTGCTCGCCGGTGCGGCGGTCATGATGATCACCCAGCTGGTGATGGTCGCCGTCATGACCATGACTCCGGTCTACATGCAGCATCACCAGCACGACCTCGCCGCGGCCGGCCTGGTCATCTCGATTCACGTCGCCGCCATGTATCTGCCCGCGCCGGTCTCGGGCTACCTGGTCGACCGCTTCGGCCCCACCGCGACTGCAGGCCTGGCCGCGCTGACGCTGATCGCCGCCGGTGTCCTCGCCGCGCTCGCCCCACCGCATTCGGTGGCCGCGCTGGCCGTCGCGCTGGCCCTGCTCGGCCTGGGCTGGAGCCTCGGGCTGGTCGCAGGCACCACCACCATCACCAACGCCACCCCCGTCGCCACCCGCGCGAAAACGCAAGGCACCGTGGACCTGTTCATCGCCCTCGCAGGCGCTGCCGGCGGATTGTTCTCGGGTCTGGTGGTCGCACAGACCAGCTACCCCACGCTGGCTGTCATCGGGGCCGTCGCCGCGGTGGCGCTGGGCCCGGTGCTGCTGCTGGGCCGCCTCAGTTGAGGTTGAAAGTCGTCGTCTCGGTGACGGAGCGCCGCTCCGTCGGCGGTAGCGGGTCGCCGGCCGCACGCACCCCCAGCCGGATCAGGACCTGCGGACAGGCCTCGCCGTCGAACACCTCGCATGCCAGCGCCAGACGGTTGCGGGTGTCGCGCAGCGGATCGGTGAGCGGGCAGGTGGCCAGCCCGAGGGCGGTCGCCGACAGCGTCAGGTCACTGAGTGCCTCGCCGGCGCGGAGCCGGTCGCTGTCGGTGTCGGTGTCGGTCGCCAGCACGAGCATCACCGCGTCATCGCCGGGGTGGCCGGGCGGGTCGTCGCCGTAGTGCAGTGTGAACTCGTCGTCACCGGCCCTGCCCCACCGGATGGTCGGCACGACGGCCAGCGCAACGCCGAAGCGTTCCGCGCGGAGCATGAGCAGCTCCACGGTGCCGGCGGGAAGGGGACCCCGGTACGGCCGCCGGTCGGAGCGCCGGCGGGCGATGGTGTCGGCCAGCTCTCGGGTGCCGGCGCCTGCGGGCCGCTGGTCGAGTTCGACCGCCGCGAGCATCCCGTCGGCGGGCATGCGCAGGATCCGGCTCGACCACCCGATGGCGGCGAACGCGATCGCGCAGTGATGCAGCACGGCGCCGCAGCTGATGACCACGTCGCGCCGGTCGGAGTCGGTGTCGCCCAGTCGGCGGCTCCAGTCGGCGGAGAGCTGGACGCCGCGGTGGTCGACGTGCCACCGCCACGGCTGCGTGTTGCCTACCGACGGGGCGTACGCGGCGAGGTCGAGCACGCTTTCCAGCGTCGCGGTGTCCGGGAACGCCGTCGCCATCGCTCGCACCTCCGCCCGATGTCCGGTCCTGCGGCCTACGGCGACATTCTAGGAGCCGCGGCTGCGCATCGGCGGCGGGCAGCACTGCTGTTCCCCTGGCAGGCGGCTCACAGCCAGATCGGGGCCACTTCCACCGGATTGATCCGCACCCCGTGGCGGCCGATGTCGTAGTAGATCAGGGCACGGAGTTCCTCGGTGGTGATCGTCCATCCGTTCGCGCTATAGGTCTGCCCGGTGCCCAGCACCACATCGCCGGATTCGGGCCCGGGGATGGTGCCCTGGATGAAGTAGAGTTCGCCGCCGCCCTGCACCACCGAGAGGTTCTGCTTGGCCGGCGCCACCATGAACTGCTTGCCGTCGGTCCTGCCGCAGACCGCCGCAGGAAACCCGCGGCCCTCGAAATCGGCACTGAGCAGGCACCGGATCTGCCCGTCCTGGAACCGGACGGTCCGGTCGCCGTCGGCGGCGGCCGCCGACGGGACCCACGGCCCCACGCTCGAACCGACCAGTAGTGCCGCCAGCGCGGCAATCGCTCGAATCATGCCGTCTCCGCCCGGAGGAAAAGCGTCTTCTGGGCAGAGATGCTTGCACGTTCAGTGCGCGCGCACAGTCGAATCGGTGCTTAGCCTGGATACACCGATCGGCGGTTGGTGTGGGGTTGAATCTGGTTGTGAGGCTTTGAGCTGATGTATAGGTCCCAGTGGGCGTGGCTGATCGCCCGATCTCGGTATCGGGTTGTTCCTGTTGGT
>NZ_JBTBFV010000036.1:0-54921 GCF_054786995.1 Mycobacterium sp. ZZG | reverse complement strand
GAGCAAATCACGCACCGTCAACGACACCCCGACCGAACAGGAGGCCACCCCCGCGGCACTGACCACCTGAACCATCACCTCGAAGAATCACACGACGACGTCGTACACCACGTCCCTGGACTTGACCCAGCGGTGCGGGTTTGAGCGCCAGGGTGGCCAGCACGCTGATGACGGCAGTGGTGACCAGGTAGCCGCAGGCCAGCCACGGGCTGCCGCCGGCGACCCCGATCAGCGCGGTCAGGATCAGCGGGGTCAGGCCCGACGCGTACACACCGGAGAGCTGGTAGACCGTCGACAGGCCGGTGTAGCGGATCCGGGCCGGGAACAGCGAGGCGTACAGCGTGCCCTGGGCGCCGTAGAACAGCGCGTGGACGACACCGAACACCACCACCATCGCAAGCGCGTAGAAGACGATGTCCCCAGTGCCGAACAGCGCGAACACGGGGAAGACGGCCACGGCGTATGCGGCGATCCCGATGGTGTAGATCCGCTTGGCGCCGTAGCGGTCGGTGAGCAGGCCGGACACCGGCAGCAGCGCCGCCATCAGAAGCGCCGCGACGGTGACGACGAGCAGCACGGGCACCTTCCCCAGCCCGAGAGTGCCGGTGGCGTAGGCGATCGCGAACACACCCCAGGTGTTGAAGGCCGCGCCCTCACCCCAGCGAGACAGCATGCCCAGCACCGTCGATTTCAGGATCGGCGGCCGGAACACCTCGCGCACCGGGACCGCGGCACGGTCGTCGCTCTCCCGTACTTTCTCGAAAGACGGTGTCTCACTGGCCTTCAGCCGCACCACAACGCCGAAGATCACCAGCACGATGCTGAACAGGAACGCGATCCGCCACCCGTAGGTCAGGAAGGCCTCGTTGGGCAGTGCCACTTGCAACAGCGCGAAAACCCCTGTGCCCAAGGCGAGCCCGAGCGCCAGCCCGACCTGCGGGATACTGCCGAACAGGCCGCGCCGGCGGGGCGGTCCGTGCTCGACGGCCAGCAGCACCGCCCCGGCCCACTCCCCGCCGAGCGCGAAGCCCTGAACGACACGCAACAGCAGCAGCAGGATCGTCGCCAGCACACCGATCTGCGCGGCGGTGGGCAGCACACCCATCAACGCGGTCGCCCCGCCCATCAGCAGCATGGTCAGCGCCAGCGTCTTCTTGCGGCCGATGCGGTCGCCGACGTGCCCGAACACGAAGCCGCCGATCGGGCGCACGACGAATCCGACCGCGAACGTCGCGAAGGACAGCATGGTGCCGACGAACGTGGTCTGGTCGGGGAAGAAGGCCTGATTGAACACCAGGCTGGCTGCAGTGGCGTAGAGGAAGAAGTCGTACCACTCGATCGTGGTGCCGACCAGGCTCGCCCACAGGGCTGTGCGGGCCTGCGGGGTCACCGTCCGCTGATCGGGGGCGGGCGCATTCGTGACAGTCACGAGGATCTATCAGCCCAACTTCGGCGGGACTTCGCCAGACTTTCGCGCGGGCTGATCCGAACGCGGGATGAAATCCCGTGGTGGGGTAGTGCAGTGTGTTCGTGACCACCGCTGGAATGACCGGAAAGGTCGTCCTCACTCGCGCAGTGGCACGCAGTCGTCCCCGCAGCCGGAGGCGGTGGGGACGCCCGGCGTAGCGGGGCGGTGCAGCACCGCCCCGGCCGGACGGATACGCATGCCGTCGCCGGCGGCTTCGGCCCGGCCGTCGACGATCAGTGAGTAACCACCGGGCTCGCGCGGCGGCCACACCAGCGTGACGGCCGGATGGGCGGACGCGTTACGGCGAGTGCTGTTTCCGATGGAGTCGATCCGCAGGATCCCGTCGGTCGCCACGGGAGCGACCGCGACGGTGTGCGCCCGGTAATCGTCTCCGACGGTGACGAGATACGCGAACGGGAAGTCACCGAGAACCTCGGCGAGCCGGTCGGGATCCACCTTCACGCTCATGGGATGAGGGTACTCAGAGCGCCTGGGGGTTCGATCGGCTGCACGGTCATTCCATTGATGGTTCAACACGATCGTGGTGTGATGCCACGGGCGCGGGCTGGCGGCCCCGGACGAGTCTGCCCGGCCGGGCCGCCGTCGGGGCACCGTTCTCGGCGATCACCTCCCCGGAGACGATCGTGGCCACGTAGCCGTCCGCGCTCTGGTCCAGGCGGCGGCCACCCGCGGGCAGGTCGTTGACCACGACCGGCTTGTGCAGCCGTAGCGACTCGGCGTCGATGACGTTGAGATCGGCCTTGTAGCCCACAGCGATTCGGCCGCGGTCGGCGAGCCCGGCCACCCGCGCGGGCACCGAGGTGAGTTCACGCACCGCGTCCTGGACCGACAGCCGGCCCGTGGCGCGGTCGCGCACCCAGTGGGTCAGCATGTAGGTCGGGAAGCTTGCGTCGCAGATCATTCCGTAGTGCGCACCGCCATCGCCGAGGCCGAGCACCACGTCGTCGCGCCGGATCAGCTCGGCGACGGTGTCCAGCGAGCCGTCGCGGAAGTTGGCCAGCGTGACCAGCAGCATGGCGTGACCGTCATCGTCGAGCAACCGGTCGTAGGCCTCCTCCTGCGGGCTGACGCCACGAGCCTGTGCGCAGGCTCCGATCGAATCCGACTGTGAAGGTTCGTAATTCGGGGGATCGCCGAGGGGGAACATGTAGTTCCAGGCTTGCGCGGCGAACATCAGCGGGTGCCCGTCGGAGGCCGGCGTGTCGGTGAGGATGCGTTCGCGCACCTCGGGTCTGCGCATCTCGGCCACCCGCTCGGCCAGCGGAAGCGATGCGATCTCCCGGTACGACGGGTACATCACGAACGGATTGCCGGACAGTTCCAGTCCCAGCATCAGCCCGATGGGCCGCGGGAAGATCTGAGCGCTGATGCGGCCGCCGTTCTGATTGGCCTTCTCCACCATCCGCAGCGCGTCGAGGTAGAACGGGTCACCGGCGTTGCCGATCGCCAGCGTGAACGTCACCGGCAGGCCGACCGCGGCGGCCACGTCGAACACCGTCTGCAGGACGGGTTCGTAGTCGCCGGCCACCAGGTCGGGGACGAACTGGATCAGACCTCCACCGGCGTCGTCGACGCCCCGTGCGATCGCCTCGATCTCGGCGTGGTCGGCGTCGTATGTCGGGATCGGCTTGCCGCTCTCGGTTTTGTGCAGGGTGAAGCGCGAGGACGCGAAGCCCAGCGCGCCGGCCCGCACGGCCTCGGCGGCGAGCTTGCGCATCAGCATCAGGTCATCGGCCGTGGCGGGTTCGCGGTCGACTCCACGCCCGCCCATCACGTACACCCGCAGCGGCGAGTGCGGCAGGAACGCCGCCACATCGATATCCCTGCGCCCCGCGTCCAGCGCGTCGAGAAACTCGGGGAACGTCTCCCAGTGCCACGGCAGGCCGTCGACCATCACCACGCCGGGGATGTCCTCGACACCGGCCATCACGTCGACGAGCACGTCGTGGTCATCGGGCCGGCACGGCGCGAAGCCGACGCCGCAGTTGCCCATCACGGCGGTGGTGACGCCGTGGGCCGACGACGGTGTGAGCCGGTCCGACCAGATCGCCTGCCCGTCGTAGTGGGTGTGCAGGTCGACGAAGCCGGGAGTGACCAGCAGGCCGGTAGCGTCGATCTCCCGGATCCCGGAGCCGGCCGCGGCGCCGACGTCACAGATGACGCCGTCCCGGACGGCGACGTCCCCTGTGAACGGTGCGCCACCGAGGCCGTCGACGATGGTTCCCCCGCGGATCACGAGATCAAATGTCATACCCCGAATGTACGGTCAGCCCATGATCGATCACCTCGGAATCAACTGCGCGGACTGGGAGAAGTCGAAAGCGTTCTACGACAAGGTTCTCGGCGTGCTCGGCTACACGCGGCAGATGGACTATCAGGTCGCGATCGGGTACGGCAGGAACGGCAAGCCCGACTTCTGGATCGCTGACATGACCTCCGGCGACGCCGCGGGCCCGAACCGCGAGGTCCACGTCGCGTTCCAGGCCGCCGACACCGGGGCCGTGCAAGCGTTCTACGACGCGGCGCTGGAAGCCGGGGCGGAGTCGCTGCACGCCCCACGCCTGTGGCCCGAGTATCACCCGGGCTACTACGGCGCGTTCGTCCGCGATCCCGACGGCAACAACCTAGAGGCGGTCTTCCACGGGGCGTAGCTTGGCGGGCATGGCCGAAATAGATGCCGCCAGGGAACTGCTTCGCGACTCGTTTACCCGCCTCATCGAGCACGTCGACGACCTCACCGACGGGCTGACCGACGAGGTGGCCTATTACCGGCCGGCGCCGGACGCCAACACCATCGCGTGGCTGATCTGGCACAGCGCCCGAATCCAGGACGCCCAGCTGTGCGATCTTGCCGGCGTGGAACAGGTGTGGTTCCGCGAGGGCTGGGTGGACAAGTTCGCCCTCGATCTGCCCCGCGACGCGCACGGCTACGGGCACACCCCCGACGAGGTGGCCAAGGTGCGCGCACCGGCGAAACTCCTCGCCGGCTACTACCATGCGGTGCACAAGCTTTCGCTGGAATACGTCGCGTCGGTGACGGCCGACGAACTCGCCCGCATCGTCGACCGCCGGTGGACCCCACCGGTGACGGCGAGCGCGCGGTTGGTCAGCATCATCGACGACGCCGCGCAGCACCTCGGCCAGGCGGCCTACATCCGGGGTCTGGTGCGCTGACGCCGCTGATCAGGTGGTGGCCGGCGATCGGTCTGGCCGGGCTGATCGTGCTCGGCCTGGCGGTCGGCAAGGGTTCGACACCGGTCGACGACTGGTTTCAGGAACTCGGCCGTCGGCACCCGGAACTCAGATACCTGTTGCTGGCCAGCGACGGCCGACTGCTCATGGCGGTGTCGGCGGTCGTCATCGTGGCGGCGCTCATCCAGCGGCGACGGCGGCTCGCCGTGATCGCCGCGGTGACGCCGCTTGCCGGCGTGCTGGCCGCCCGACTGGGCAAGACCCTGTTCGGGCGAGTGAAGGAAGGCGGGTTGTGCTATCCGAGCGGGCACACGACGGTGACGGTCGTGGTGGTGGCGATGACGGTTCTTCTTGTGGGCGTGACGGTGTGGGCTGTGGTGGGCGCCGCGGCATTCCTGGCGCTCGCGGTGATCGGGCAGGCCGTCGCCTATCACTACTTCACCGATGCGGTCGGCGCTCTGTTGCTGGGCAGCGCGCTGGCGTGCCTGGCCGTGCCCGCCGCGAGACTTGACAGGCGTCAAACCCGAATGCAGGCTGGATCACACCGGTCGTTAGCATGGAGAAATGACAGCGACGTCTGACGCCGGCACCTCCACCGATTTCACCGGCACCGCAACGATCAGGAACCCTGCTACCGGCGCGATCGCCGGAGAGGTGCGCTGGACTGATCCCGCCGACGTGACCCGAGTGGCGGCCGGCCTGCGCACCGCTCAGCGGGAGTGGGAGGCGCGCGGCGCCAAGGGACGCGCGAAGGTGCTGGCCCGCTACGCGGTGTGGCTGGGCGAGCACCGGGACGAGATCGAGCGGCTCTTGATCGCCGAAACCGGCAAGTCGGCCGGGGACGCGGCACAGGAAGTCCCGCTGATCATCATGATCACGTCGTACTACGTCCGGACCATGGCCAAGGCGCTGGCGCCGGAGTCCCGCCCGGCGTCGCTGCCGTTCCTGTCGATCAAGAAGATCACCGTGCACTACCGGCCCCGCCCGGTCGTCGGCATCATCGCGCCGTGGAACTACCCGGTCGCCAACGCGTTGATGGATGCGATCGGCGCGCTCGCCGCGGGCTGCGCGGTGCTGCTCAAACCGTCCGAGCGGACCCCGCTGACCGCCGAACTGCTGCTGCGCGGCTGGCTGGACTCCGGCGGCCCCGACGTGCTGGCGCTGGCCCAGGGCGCGCGCGAGGTGTCCGAGGCCGTCATCGACAACTCCGACTACATCCAGTTCACCGGATCCAGCGCGACCGGTGCGAAGGTCATGGAGCGGGCCGCGCGCCGGCTCACCCCGGTCAGCCTCGAACTCGGCGGCAAAGACCCGATGATCGTGCTCGAAGACGCCGACGTCGACCTGGCCGCCCACGCCGCGGTGTGGGGTGCGATGTTCAACGCCGGGCAGACCTGCGTGTCGGTTGAGCGGGTGTATGTGCTCGAGCAGGTCTACGACCAGTTCGTCGCCGCCGTGGTCCGCGACGTGCAGAACCTGAAGATGGGTGCGGGGGACGGGCACTCCTTCGGCGCGCTGATCGACGACAGCCAGGTCGAGATCACCGCCCGCCATGTTCAGGACGCGCTGGCCAAGGGCGCCCGCGCGCTGACGGGCGGCAAACGCGGAACCGGGCCCGGCAGCTTCTACGAACCCACCGTGCTGGTCGACGTCGACCACTCGATGGCCTGCATGACCGAGGAGACGTTCGGGCCGACGCTGCCGATCATGAAGGTGTCCTCGGTCGAAGAGGCGGTCCGGCTGGCCAACGACAGCCCCTACGGTTTGTCGGCGACGGTGTTCTCCAAGGACGTCGAGCGTGCTGAAGCGATTGCGGTGCAACTGGATTGCGGCGGGGTGAACGTCAATGACGTGATCTCCAACCTGATGTGCACCACCGCCCCGATGGGCGGCTGGAAGACCTCGGGGATCGGTGCCCGCTTCGGCGGGCCCGAAGGTCTGCGCAAGTACTGCCGGATCGAGACGGTGGTCAGCCCGCGCACGCGCGTCGGCGCGGGCGGCAACTACTACAACAACTCCCCGCGCGCGCTGAAGCGGATGAACACGCTGATGACCAAACTCGCGTTGATCCGTCCGCGGCGGGTGGCGAAGTAGCTCATCCCGGCTGTTCACCGGCGCGTCACCTCCCGGTCCGTCGTGGTGGGTAGCTTGCGCCGGTGACTCTGGACCTGTCCGGCTACACCGTCGTCGACGACGATGACGACGACCCCGTCCTGCTGCTGCAGCCGAGCGGGCAGGTCGTCGACACCTGGCGCGAGAACTATCCGTATGACGAGCGGATGAGCCGGCCGGAGTACGAGGAACAGAAGCGCCTGCTGCAGATCGAGCTGTTGAAGCTGCAGAAGTGGAGTCAATCCCACGGGCACCGGCACGTCATCGTGTTCGAAGGACGTGACGCAGCGGGCAAGGGCGGCACCATCAAGCGGTTCATGGAGCACCTCAACCCCCGCGGCGCCCGGGTGGTGGCGCTGGAGAAGCCCACCGAGAAGGAACGTACGCAGTGGTACTTCCAGCGCTATGTGCAGCACCTGCCGTCGGCCGGTGAGATGGTCCTGTTCGACCGGTCCTGGTACAACCGGGCCGGTGTGGAGCGGGTGATGGGGTTCTGCACATCGAAGCAGCATGCCGAATTCATCAGGCAGGTGCCGCTCTTCGAGCAGATGCTCGTCAACGACGGCATCAGCCTGACCAAACTGTGGTTCTCCGTGACGGCGTCCGAGCAGCGCACCCGTTTCACGATCCGTCAGGTCGACCCGGTGCGGCAGTGGAAGCTGTCGCCCACCGACCTGGCGTCGCTGGACAAGTGGGATGCCTACACCGCGGCCAAGGAGGACATGTTCGCCTGGACGGACACCGAGACCGCGCCGTGGACGGTGGTCAAGAGCAACGACAAGAAACGTGCCCGGATCAACGCGATGCGGCACGTGCTGAGTAGATTCGACTACGACAACAAGGACCATGACGTGGTGGGCAGGCCCGATCCGCTCATCGTGGGGCGCGCCCTTTCCGACTGAGCCCGCGCGTCCCGGAGCCGCCACGGCGGCGACCCGCAGCAGGAGACAGGAGGACGCGTCCGTGCGCTTTCTCGCCGCGCTGCTGCTGTGGCTGCTCACGACGGTCGCGCTGGTCGCGGCGGTGCCCGCGGTGTGGGTGCAGACCCACGTCGTGTCCGAGGACGGCTACGCGTCGCTGGCCGCGGCGGCTGCCGGAGACCGGCGGCTGCAGGACGCGATGGCCGCCGAGCTGACCACCCAGATCGTCGCTCTGGGCGCCGCCAACGGTTATCCGCTCAATCCTGAGCTGGTTCGGCAGGTGGCGGAGTCCTATACGCGCAACTCGGGTTTCCCGGGACAGTTCGCGCAGGCCAACCGCATCGCGCATCGGTGGATGTTCACCGGGGCCGTGCCCAGCGGCAACTCCACCGACCAGTGGCTCATCGACGTCGCGCCGATGCTGTCCGACCCGTCGTTCTCGGCCACGCTCGGCAACCTGGACCTGCAGATACCGCCCACTCTCACGGTGCCCATCACCGTGGACACCCCGCAGTTGCAGCCCGGCAAGCTGAGGTGGTTGGCGACCTGGGGGCCGTGGGCCAGCGTCGGCGCCGCGGTGCTCACCGGCGTGTTCGCGCTGCTGACCCTTGCCGCGGCCCGGTCACGCGGCAAAGCACTTACCGCGCTTGGTGTCTCGGCCCTTCTCGTCGGCGCCGCAGGGTGGGCGGCCATCGAGGTCGGCGGTAGGTACGTGGACGCCGCGCTGAACCGGACGACCGGCAACATCCGGACCGTGGCCGAGGTGATGGTGGCCGCCGCCGAGAACAGCCTGCATCAGTGGCTCAACTACACCCTGCTCGCCGGCGGCGGGCTGGTGATCCTCGGAGTGCTCAGCGCCGCGGTGGGCGGCGCGCTGCGCCGGCCCGCGTCACCAGCCGTACGTGCCTGACGACCGCTCCCCGCAGTGCCGCCTCCACCTCGGCCGGTTACACGACCATCGGCGGGGCGGCGCACGCGTGCGTCTACAGTCGGTCCATCTCGCGCGACAGCAACGCACTTTCGACGAAGTTCAGGTGGTGCGGGTGGCCGTGCAGATCCCAGTCGGTGCGGACGCGCCTCGGATGATGACTTCTCCAGTGCACCAGCGCTTCAACTCTTGCAGGCATGGTGATCGTCATCGTCGTACTCCCCTCGATCAGTTGCGTCTATGTCATCGTCGTCCCCGTCAGTGGCACTCGACATCAGTAGCGCCGTACTGACCTTTGACGCACCCGTTACCCGTGATTTCTGAGGGGCGAGCTGTCAGCTCGGCTGACGCTTGACGTGGTCCAGCAGGCCGGCGAGCTCGTCGCGGCTGGTGGTTCCGGTCTTGGCCATGGCGTTGTAGATGTGGCTCTCCACGGTGCGCACCGACAGCTGAAGCCGGTCGGCGATGTCACGGTTGGACATCGGCTCGGTGAGCAGCATGACGATCTCGCGTTCGCGATCGGTCAGCGGCAGCCGTTCGACGGCCTGCCGAAGCGCGGGTGTGCAGGCTCCGCCAGCGGTCCGGGCGAGGGTCTCGGCGCGTGCCGAACACCGCAGAGCGGATCCGCGCAGGCTCTGCTTACGGAAGCACACGGCCGCATAGGCGGCCGCGTCGACGGCAGCGACCAGGTCGCCCATCTCTTCGAAACTCCCTGAGAGAGTTTCCAATTGCGGGGCGTCGGCACGCCCCAGGGCGGCGGCGAACAGGCTGGCGAGCTCGACGCGGGGGCCCTCGACGATGCGGCGGAGTTCGGCCAGGCGCGGGGCGGTCGAGCTGGCACCGAACTGGGTCGCAGTCTGCAGGCACAGCACCTCCGCGGCGAATTGCTGTCGGCGGCGAGATGTTTCGGCGGCGGCGCGGACCGTCTCGATTGCGTCGCTGGTGGCGCCTTGGCAGCAGGCCACCCATCCGCCGGCAATCGCTCGGGCGTAGTCCAGATACCGCCAGCTCGGATGGACGGCGTGCTCCAGGCGCTCCAGCGCGGCCGCGGCGTGCTCGGTCAGTCCCCGCATCGCCAGCGCCGTCGTCAGCAGAATCCGATAGCGGTAGTTGAAACCGGTGGCCGGATTCCGCGTCGTCGCCCGCTCGACGGCCTTGGTGAGCAGTGCGCACGCCCGGTCGAGGCCCCCGGCGGCCAGGGCGGCCTGACCGCTGACCGCGACCGCTACCTGACCGAACGGCGCAGCCCGGGAGTTGACCGCCTGGTCGCGCATCAGCGCCGCGACCGCTTCGGCGTCGGCGATCCGACCGGCCAGGGCCAGCGCGTTGGTGTGTGCGTCCGCGATGATGATGAACGCGCGCACCGGGATCGAATATCCGGCCGTGGCGGCGGCGACGGCCTCGGTGGTGCGTCCGCCCTCACCGTGCGCCACCGTGGACGCCCACGCGGTCAATCTGCGCTGGAAGTCGTCGGGCAACTGGGCCGGCTCGAACGCCGCTGCGCACTCCAGGGCGGCTGCCGGATTGCCCATGCCCGCCCAGTACACGCAGCTGAAGGCGTTGAGCGACGGGTGTTGCGGGATCGCGAGGGCTGAGACGTCGTCGATCAACTCCTTGGCGCGCCGCGGCCGGGCCATCGTGAAGAACAGGTTGACCGCGCGCAAGAACGTCAGCCGGGCTCGGTCCCTGTCCGTGAGTCGGGTCGAATCCACCTCGGCGAGAAGTTCTTCGGCTTCACTGCCCGCCCCCTGCAGTGACAGCACGAAAGCCCTGACGATACGCGCTTCGGGTCCTCCGCCGGCGCGGATGGCTCCCTCCGCCAACCGGTCCGCCAGTGCGAGGTCCATCATCCAGGCCGCGCCGCGGGCGGCGGTGAGCAGCAGATCGACGTCGGGCGGCAGATCGGAGTCCAGACTCAGAGCGCCGCGGCGCACCACGGTGTGGATGTCGTCGTGGTGGTCGGAGCCACCCAGCTCGGTGCCTACCAGTCCTCGTAGCCGCCGCAATGTCGTCTGCGGCGCCCGGCTCCGGCGCACCTCGCCGTAGAGCGGATGCGCGAGCCTGACCTCGACCGTGTCGCCGCCGGGTTCGAACGAGACGAGCCCCCGGCGGTCGGCCTCTTCGATTGCGGCCGGATCGGTGATTCGGGTCAGGGACCGCATCGCGATCGGCTCGCCGACGGCGACGACGTCGACGACGGTGCTGACCGCGTCGGACAGCCCGCCGATGCGGGCCTCGACGAGCTCCACGAGGCGCCGCGGGATCACGGGGTTGCCGTGCCAGGCCCACACACCGCCGCGGACCGCCAGCCGCCCGTCGGACACCTCCTGTTCGACGATGTTGCGCAGGTACAGGGGATTGCCGCGGGTCAACGTCCACAGCCGGTTGACGGCATCCGGATCCAGCTGTCCGCCAAGGGTTTCCGAGAGAAGTCTGGCGGTCTGTGACTCCGAGAGGGGGCCGACCTCCAGCCGGTCGAGCTCTCCGCACTTCCACAGCTCCTGGGTGGCCGCGGGAACGGGTTCGTCGTCGCGGACCGTCAGCACCACCTGCGCCAGTCCGCGCTGGATGGTCTGATGGACGACGACGGTGGACAGGTCGTCGAGCAGCTGGACGTCGTCCACCCCGAGTGCCACGGGGGCGCCCTCGGGCGAGGCGGTCAGCGCCGTGATCACGTCGTGGATCAGTTGCAGGCTGTCGTTGCCGGATGCTCGGGCCCACGGTGTGAGCGCACCCAGCGGCAGGTTGCGCGCGGCCGAGGTGCCGACCACCCAGCGCACCTGCCATCCGCGAGCGGTGAACGCCGCGAGCGCGTCCCGCACGATGCGGCTCTTGCCGACACCCGCCGGACCGCTGACCACGATGCCCGCCGAGGCGGAATCCAGCAGCGCGGCTTCGATCTGTCGCGTCTCGTCGGAGCGGCCGGTCAGCGGCCATGTCAACCGCACACGCCAAGCCTAGAAGCCTGAGCTGCGCGAGATAAAGAGGTTCTCGGGTACCGAAATCTCGGTACCCGAGTACTGATGTTCCGGCTCGGCGCCGCAGCAACACTGAAATCCATGACGATTGACACGACGGCCATGCGGGCTCTGCCTTGTCTTTTCGACGCCGGGCTACCGATGTTGGCTTACCACCACGTGGAAGACCCGCTCGAAGCCCATCGGCTCATCGCGCCGGCGCGAGCGTGTGGCCCGATCGCGATCGGTACCCATGGACCGGAATTGCTCAGCTATCACCTTGCGCGCGGGGTGTTGCGTGATCCCCGGTTTCGGGTGCCGCGGGGAGTGTTTCTGTCTTCACAGGGAATCCAGTCCGGAGGACTGGCAGGCGTTCTCGGACTGGACCGACGACATCTTCCTGGCATTGCGCTGGACAGCCGCTGAGAACCAGTGTCGTATTCCGGTCGCCTTCGACGCCGCCTGATCCCGGCGGCCTCCGTCGTCACCCTCGGGGCGGTGGATCGGGTTGCCGGTACGGCGCGTAGGCCGAGTGAATTCGTCCGCCGATCTTGATGTTGGGTGTGCGGAAGTACGCCCAGCCGGTCATCAGGATCACCGCGGCGGCGGTGAACGCGACCGAACTCTGCACGTCGGGCAGACCCCCCAGGAACAGCAACAACACTCCGAGAACAGTTCCAGCCCAGTAGATTCGGCGTTTCCTCGCGCGAGCCGCCACCGTGGCGGTGTCCCATCCCGGGACGACGGCGCCGAAGAGCAGCGCGAGGGCGCCCGAAGCCAGCAACACCCACGAGACGGTGCTCATGAACTCGGCAACAGCATCTGGAACCCGTCGACGATCTCTTGGGAATCCTTGACGTATTTCGGGTTGATCGGGTCGGTGGTCTGAATCGTCAGCGTCGCCAGGTACGTAGCGCCGCCCGCCTCGGCCGCGACCGCATGCATGATGATCGGCCGCTCCGGGGCCGGCCCCAGCGGGGGAGCCGTGTAGTGAGTTGTCTCAGAGGGGAATCCGCAGGTGGTGTTGTCCTGGGTCTCCAGATCGAAGGCGCCCATCAAGGTCTTCAGGTTGCCGCGGTTCTGCTCGAATATCTCGTCGGGCGACGGATTACCGCGCGTCGATTCCAGGGTGACGACGGCATTGGTGGCGAAGCGGTCGGCCACCAGATCGGTCGAGACGATCGTGTAGCGGATGATCTGGCTGTCCATCATGGTGTTGCGTTCCCAGCCGTCCGGTACCGGGATACGCAAGCGTGGTTCACGGGCGTCGTCGCTGGGGATGTCCTCCAGTGGCGCGTCCACCGCCGTGCACAGGCCCTCGCCGCCGCCGGATGTCGCCGCCGCGGGTGCATCGCCCACCGCCGTCACCGCCGTTCCGGTGATCTGCTCTGCGCAACCGGTCAGTGTCAACGTCGTCACCGCGACGGCGAATAGCGGCCTCCATGGCGCGGTCATGTTCAGTGCCCGCTCAGCGTTCGGTGCAGGAATTCGAAGATCAACGCCGAACGGAACGCGATCTGCGGGTTGTCGGAGGCGCCCGCATGGCCGCCCTCGATGTTCTCGTAGTAGCGCACCGGGTGCCCGGCGGCCTCCAGCGCCGCGGTCATTTTCCTCGCGTGACCCGGATGCACCCTGTCATCGCGGGTGGACGTCGTGATGAGCACCGGCGGGTAGCGCTTGTCGGCCGAAATGTTCTGATACGGCGAATATTCGGAGATGAACGCCCAATCCTCGGGATCGTCGGGGTCGCCGTACTCGGCCACCCAGGACGCCCCCGCGAGAAGCAGGTGGAACCGCTTCATGTCGAGCAGCGGCACACTGCACACCAGGCCCCCGAACAGCTCCGGGTACTTCGTCAGCATGATGCCCATCAGCAGGCCGCCGTTGCTCCCACCCTGCGCACCGAGCTGCTCGACCGTCGTGATGCCGCGAGCCACCAGATCCTTTGCCACAGCGGCGAAGTCCTCGGCGACTCGGTGGCGCCCTTCGCGCATGGCCTGGGTGTGCCAGGTGGGGCCGTACTCTCCGCCGCCGCGGATGTTGGCCAGCACGTAGGTGCCGCCGCGGGACAACCACAGCCGCCCCAGCACTCCGTCGTAACCCGGGGTGCGGGACACCTCGAAACCGCCGTACCCGCCGAGCAGCGTCGGGCCGGCTGCCTCGACATGCCGGTGACCGACGACGAAGTACGGGATCTGCGTTCCGTCGTCGGACGTGGCGAAGTGCTGCGAGACGTCGATGTCGGCGGTGTCGAAGAACGAAGGCGCCCGTTTGATCTCGGTGAGCTCACCGCCGGCCGGGCCGTGTAGCAGCCGGGAGGGGGTGTCGAAACCCGAAGAGTCCAGGAAGATTTCGTCGCCGAGGCTGTCGGCGCCGACGATCGAGGTGTTGGTGTTGTCCGGCAGCCCGGTCACCGGCTCGGCTGTCCACGGCCCCGGCGTGTAGACCTGCACTCGGCTGGCGACGTCGGCCAGCGTGACGACGACCAGGCGATCTCGGGTCCACGCGTAGTGGTGCAGGCAGGTGTGCTCGTCGGGGGTGAACACCACCTGCAGTTCGGCTGTGCCGCCGAGGAATGTTTCGTAATCGGCGGCCAGCAGCGATCCGGCGGGGAAGGGCGTGGTGCCGTAGGTCCAGTCGGTGCGCAGTTCGATCAGCAGCCACTCGCGGTGGACCGAGATGCTGGCGTCGGTGGGGGCGTCGATACGGATCAGCTCGCCGTCGCGCAACTCGTAGACCTGCTCGTTGAAGAAATCGAGCGCGCGGCTGACCAGCGTGCGCTCGAATCCTTCGGTGCGGTCGCGCGAGCCGGCCACCAGCACATCAGATTCCGCACCGCTGAACACGGTTTCGGCTTCCGCCAGCGGCTGCCCGCGCCGCCACCGCTTGACCAGTCGCGGGTAGCCCGACTCGGTCAGCGATCCCTCGCCGAAGTCGGTGCCGACCAGCAGGGTGTTCTCGTCCTCCCAGGAGACCTGTGACTTGGCCTCGGGCAATTCGAACCCGCCCTCGACGAAGCTGCGGGTGAGCATGTCGAACTCCCGCACCACGGCGGCGTCGGATCCACCCCGCGACAGGCTGATCAAGGCCAGTGAATGGTCCGGCTCGATGACGTCCGCGCCGGCCCACACCCAGTTCACGCCGTCGGCCGCCGCGAGTTCGTCGACGTCGATGATGACGTCCCAGTCCGGTTGTTCGGTGCGGTAGCTGTCCAGGGTCGTGCGCCGCCAGACGCCCTTTTGATGTTCGGCGTCGCGCCAGAAGTTGTACAGGTAATCACCGCGCCGGCGGACATACGGAATCCGCGCGTCGGTGTCGAGCACCTCCAGCGCTTCGGCCCGCATCTGCTCGAAGCGTTCACCGGCGAGCTCGGCCAGCGTCGGTTCGTTGTGCTCGCGCACCCACCTCAGCGCGTCGTCGCCGGTGACGTCCTCCAGCCAGAGATGCGGGTCGGTGTCGGTGTGCTCGCTGCGGGTATCCGTCACGCCACCCATTCTGCGCAACCGCCGAAATCGCATTCCATGCGGGCGTCAGGCAACTTGACGCGCGTGGAATGCGATTTCGGCGGAAGCTGAGCCGAGGCTCAGCTGAGGTGGTGAACCTCCTGCAGGCCGTACACCGGGGTCGGCATCCCCTCGAAACGGGCCTTGAGCTGCAGCGCCAGGTACAGCGAGTAGTGCCGTGACTGGTGCAGGTTGCCGCCGTGGAACCACAGATTGGGCTGCTGGGTGGGCTTCCACATGTTGCGCTGCTCGCCCTCCCACGGGCCCGGATCCTTCGGGGTGTCGCTACCGAGACCCCACACCTTGCCCACCCTGTCGGCAACCTCTTGGCCGATGAGGTCGGCGGCCCACCCGTTCATCGAGCCGTAGCCGGTGGCGTACACCACCACGTCGGCGGGCAACACGGTGCCGTCGGCGAGCACCACCGAGTCCTCCGTCAGGCGGTCGACCTCCCCGTGGGCCAGCTTGATCCGGCCGTCGGCCACCATGTCACAGGCGCCGACGTCGATGTAGTAGCCCGACCCGCGGCGCAGATACTTCATGAACAGCCCGGAACCGTCTGCGCCCCAGTCCAATTGGAATCCGGCTGCCTCCAGCCGGTCGTAGAACTCCTTGTCGCGCTCCCGCATCCGGTCGTACAGCGGGATCTGGAACTCGTGCATGATCCGGTACGGCAACGACGCGAACGTCAGATCGGCCTTCTCGGTCGTCATCCCCGCCGCCAGCGCCCGCTCGGAGTACAGGTCGCCCAGCCCGATGTCCATCAGGGTGTCGGACTTGACGATGTGCGTCGACGACCGCTGCACCATCGTCACGTCGACGCCGTTCTCGTAGAGCGCCTTGCAGATGTCGTGGGCGGAGTTGTTCGATCCGATCACCACCGCCTTCTTGCCGACGTACGCGTCCGGGCCGGGGTGGGCGCTGGAATGGTGCTGGTCGCCGCGGAACACGTCCTGCCCCGGCAGCGTCGGCACGTTCGGCTTGCCCGACATGCCGGTGGCAAGCACCAGTTGAGTTGGGCGCAGGGTCAGTCGCTCGCCGTCGCGGTCGACCTCGACGGTCCAGGTCTGCGACGCCTCGTCGTAAGACGCGGACAGGCAGGTGGTCTTCGACCAGTACGGCACCTCCATCACCCGGGTGTAGAACTCCAGCCAGTCGCCGATCTTGTCCTTCGGCGCGAACACCGGCCAGTTCGGCGGAAACGGCAGGTAGGGCAGGTGGTCGTACCAGACCGGATCGTGCAGGCACAGCGACTTGTAGCGCTTGCGCCACTGGTCGCCGGGGCGTTCGTGCTTGTCGACGACGATCGCGGGCACCCCGAGCTGGCGCAGCCGGGCGCCGAGCGCGATACCGCCCTGCCCGCCGCCGATCACCAGCACATACGGCTGGACCGTCCGGCCCAGCTCCGCGTCCTCGGCGGCCTTCTTCTCGGCCCACGACCGCGGGTCCGGGGCGTCGCCGTGCACCGCTCCCAGCACCCTGGTGGGCCCTTTGCGCTCCTCGTGCCCCTTGAGTTCCTGCAGCGCGGTCAGCAGCGTCCAGGCCTGGTCGGTCCCCGAGTCGCCTTTGAGCCGAAGATGCCCGGTGCCGCGGCCGGCGGCGGTCTCGAACTCGATGAACGCCGAGACGACATCACCGTCGGCAGTGGCGTCCTCGCGGGTCCGGAAGCCGGTCGGGTCCGTCTCGGCCAGCCGTGCGCCCAGCATGTCGGCGATCTGATCGCGGCCTTCCAGGGTCTTGAGATTCCAGGTGAAGGACACCAGGTCGCGCCAGAAGCTGTCCACCGCGAACATGCCGACAGCGCGTTCGATGTCGCGGACGGCCAGCGCCGCCTCGAAATCGGCCAGCCAGTACTCGACCCGCTGTTGCGGGCTCAGCTGGGTGGTGGTCTGAGGGTCAAGAGTCGAAGTCATGTGAGCCAGGACACACCGCTGCTGTGCCGGTCGGCAAGAGTTGCGAAGCGTTGCAATGACACCGAGTGTGCGGGGGCGACTCCCGCTGCAACCCCCTGCAACCCTTTCCCGGTGTGGCCGTGGTCACATAGAAATGCGGCCATGAGAGCAGCGGTGTACTACGGACCGAACAAGCTGGAAGTCGGCGACGTCGCCGAACCCGAACCCGGGCCGGGCACCGTCAAGCTGAAGGTCGGGTTCAACGGCATCTGTGGCACCGATCTGCACGAGTACTACGCCGGGCCGATCTTCGTGCCGACCTCGCCGCATCCACTGACCGGTGCCCAACTGCCGTTGACCATGGGTCACGAGTTCTCCGGCACCATCACCGCGGTCGGCGCCGGGGTGAGCGGCTGGAGTGAAGGCGACCGGGTGGCGGTCGAACCGATCTACAAGTGCGACCGCTGCGGCCCGTGCCGGGCCGGCAACTACAACGTGTGCCAGCAGATCGGCTTCCACGGCCTGATGTCCGACGGCGGCATGGCCGAGTACACCGTGGTGCCGACAGGCATGTTGCACAAGCTGCCCGACCATGTGTCGCTGGAACTCGGCGCTCTGGTCGAGCCGATGTCGGTCGCCTACCACGCCGCGACGCTCGGCGACGTGAAGCCGGGGGACACCGCGATGGTGTTCGGGGCCGGACCGATCGGGATCGGTTTGTGGTTCGCGTTGCGCGGCAAGGGCCTTGATGACGTGCTCGTGGTCGAACCGTCACCGACCCGGCGCGCCGCCATCGAGGCGCTCGGTGCCACCACGTTGGACCCGACGAGCGTCGACGTGCCGGCGTTCGTCGCCGATCACACCCGCGGTGACGGCGCCGACGCCGTGTTCGACGCGGCCGGCGTCACCCCAGCCGTCAGCACGGCACTGGCCTGCATCGGCTCGCGCAGACCGATGATCAGCGTCGCGATCTACGAAAAGCCGCTGGAGACACCGCTGTTGAATCTGGTGATGAACGAGTCCCGAATCCAGGGGTCGCTGTGCTACACCGGCGCCGACTTCGAAGCGGTGATCGCGCTGATGGCGCAGGGCAGGTATGACACCACCGGCTGGGTGACCCGGATCCCGATCGACGACGTGGTCGACGAAGGCTTCGAGGCACTGCATGCCGGCACCAAGATGAAAGTGCTCGTCGATCCGAACGGAGAATCATGACACTCAACGGCAAGGTGGCCCTGGTGACCGGCGCCGCGCGTGGCATCGGGCGTGGCATCGCGCTGCGCCTGGCCCGCGACGGCGCCGACGTGGCGCTGGTTGACGTGGCGCCCGACGGCATCGCGGCCGTCGCCGACGAGATCACCGAGATCGGCCGCAAGGCAACGACGTTCGTGGCCGACGTCAGCGATCGCGAACAGGTGTTCGCCGCCGTCGACCATGCGGACTCTGCGCTCGACGGCTTCGACATCATGGTCAACAACGCCGGCATCGCGCTGGTCGGGCCCATCGCCGACGTCACTCCCGAGCAGGTCGAGAAGCTGTGGGCGATCAACGTCAACGGCGTGCTGTGGGGCATCCAGGCCGCGGTCGCGAAGTTCACGGCGAACGGCACCAAAGGCAAGATCATCAATGCCTCATCGATCGCGGGCCACGACGGTTTCGCGATGCTCGGCCCGTACAGCGCGACCAAGTTCGCGGTGCGCGCGCTCACCCAGGCCGCCGCGAAGGAACACGCCGCCCACGGGATCACCGTCAACGCGTACTGCCCCGGCGTCGTCGGCACCGACATGTGGGTCGAGATCGACAAGCGATTCGCCGAGCTGACCGGCGCCGCCGAGGGGGAGACCTACGAGAAGTTCGTCGGCGGTATCGCGCTCGGCCGTGCCGAGACACCCGAGGACGTCGCCGGCTTCGTGTCCTACCTGGCCGGCCCGGACGCCGACTACATGACCGGCCAATCCGGCTTGATCGACGGCGGCCTGGTCTACCGCTGAGATGGGGAGCACTATGGGTACCGATGCCCAGCAATGTCGGCAGCTCGCCCGTGCCTGAACCCGCGGTGGCCGTCGGGGAAGACCCGCGCGACTACGCGCGGCTGATGTCGGCTGTCTACGACGCGACGATGGCCGGCCACCGGGCGCCGGCGCGGCCCCGGGAGGTCATCGGCGACTCCTGGCAGCGCCTGATGGCCAGCGGCATGCACCACCGGACCCCCGATGACCACACGCCGACGGTCGTCGAAACCGGTGCGCTGGAGATGCTGCGCCGGTCGTCGGGGCTGGTGGAGGTGCTCGACGAGATCTCTCACGGGCTGGAGTCGCTGGTCGCCGACGGGGACAACATCCTCGTCGTGGCCGACGCCCACGGTCGGGTGCTGTGGCGTTCCGGGTCGCCGGCGGTGCTCAGCAACGCCGACCGGCTCGGCTTCGTCGAAGGTGCGAACTGGGGTGAGGGCGCGGTCGGCACCAACGCGATCGGCACTGCGCTGGTGTCGCAACGCGCCGTGCAGGTGTTCTCCGCCGAGCACTTCCTGCGCAGCCATCACCCGTGGACGTGCGCGGGTGCGCCGATCCGGGATCCCCGCACCGGCCAGGTCATCGGCGTGGTGGACGTGTCCGGCCCGGCGGCGACCGTGCACCCGACCACCGTCGCGCTCGTCGACGCCGTCGCCCGGCTGGCCGAATCGCACCTGCGGCAGGAACACGACCGCACCCTCAACCGGCTGCGGGCGGTGGCCGCCCCGATCCTGGCGCGGATGGGCAGTCCCGCGCTGGCCGTCGACACCGAGGGCTGGGTGGCCGCCGTCGACGCGATGCCCTTGCACAACCGGATCCTGTTACCCGAACAGATGGAGCCGGGACGGGTCTGGCTGACCGCGCTGGGAATGTGCGCCGTCGAACCGCTCCCCGGTGGGTGGCTGGTGCGCTTGGCCGAGCCCGACGGCGCGGACGCGCGGGTGTCACAGGTAACCCTCGACTTCACCGATCCGGACTCGCCGTCGCTGATGATGACCGGACACTTCGGCAGCTGGCGCCACGACTTGACCCTGCGGCACGCGGAAATCCTTTGTGCACTGGCTATTTCACCGCAGGGTCGAAGCGCGCCGCAGCTCGCCGAGGACCTGTACGGCGACCGGTCCCGGGTGGTCACCGTGCGCGCGGAGATGTCGCGGCTGCGCAAACAGTTCACCGGACTGCTCGCGGCGCAGCCGTACCGGTTCGCCGGCTCGATCGACCTGCAGGTGCACTACCCGGCCGACTGTCGGCTGCTGCTGCCACCGTCAGTGGCCCCGGCGATCCGCACTGCGCGCACGGCCGGCGCAACCGCGACGACGAAGGGCGAGAATGGCTGACGTGGAGATCCCGAAGCGGGCACTGGTGACCGAGGCCGCGGCCGAACTGCTGCGCACACTGCAGCAGCGGCACGGCGCGTTGATGTTCCACCAGTCGGGCGGGTGCTGCGACGGGTCGTCGCCGATGTGCTATCCCGCCGGGGAGTTCCTGGTCGGCGACCGCGACGTGCTGTTGGCGGTGCTCGATGTCGGCGAGGACGGGGTGCCGGTGTGGATCTCGGGTCCGCAGTTCGACGCGTGGAAGCACACCCAGCTGGTGATCGACGTGGTGCCCGGGCGCGGCGGCGGCTTCAGCCTGGAATCCCCCGAGGGCAAGCGATTCCTGTCGCGGGGCCGCGCGTTCACCGGCGACGAGAACCGGGCGCTGGAAGGCGCGCCACCGGTCACCGGGGCCGCCTACGAACGCGGGGAACGGCCCGCGACGAGCGGCACGCACGTCGTCGCCGAAGCGGTCGACGCCTGCGCGCTCCCCGTCGCGGAATAGCATTCCTGGCGGTCAAACCGGCCCGGGTCGCGACCAGGAACGCGCTTCCGCGTTCGGGCGCGCCGCCCGGGTTCGGGCCCGCCGCGGCGTTATCGTCGACATCGTGATCCCGCTGCCCCGAGCATCGGTATTGGCCGGAGTGATGATCATCGGCGTCGCTCTCGGCATGATGGCCGCGCTCGTCGCCGCGGTCGAGGTCACCGCGACCATCCGTCCCGACATCGCCATCGGCGTGGTGATCGGCGTGCCGAGCGTCATCGGGATGTCGGTGATCCTGCTGTCGGGCAAGCGGTGGGTCACCGCCCTCGGCGCGATGATCCTGGCCATCGGTCCGGGCTGGTTCGGCGCGCTGACCGCGATCCAGGTGGCTTCCGGTGGCTGAGCATCAGGTCGCCCTCGACGACCCGGCGGACACGGGGGCCATCCCGCCGCCACCCGCGCAGCCTGTCGCGATCCCCCCGGCCGCGCAGTACATGAGCCGGTGGCGCTTCCTGCTCGTCCTCACCGGCGTGTGGCTCGTCGGCGCCGGGGCCGGCGCCGGACTGTACTTCTGGTGGTTTCACTCGCCGGCCAAGGATGTGCCGGTGTTCGCGGTGTTGGTGTTCGTGGTGGCCTGCGTCGTCGGCAGTCTGCTGACCGCGATGGTGCAGGAGCGGCCCGGCATCGCCGCGATGGCGCTCGCGATGATGTCGGCGCCGCTGGCCGCGGCGGCAGGTGCGGCGCTGCTGTACGGCGCGTACGTGTTCGGCTGGATCCCTAGATAGGCATCCGTCCACCCGGGTAGTTGCGCCGTCATGTAGTTCATGTGTTCAGATAGACACATGAAATTGCGCCCGGCGCTGGTCTGTGTCATGAGCACGCTTGTCGTCACGGCGTGCGCCGGCGAACCGGACGAGCAGCAGACCGAGCAGATCGTGCTCGCCGAGAGCTACGAGCTCGGCGGATACAACCCGGTCAACGGCTACTCCGAGTCCGGGGTCTCACCGATCTACGAAGGGCTCTACCGCCCCAGTGCGGACGCCGACAGCACGGTCCCCGGGTTGGCAACCGGCGCTGGCAGGTGGGGAACCCGAACCCGGGGGCCCCAACCGTTGGCGCATACCGTTGCGCCCCGGCGTGACGTTTTCCGACGGCAGCGCGTTCGACGCGGCCGACGTCGTCGCGACCTATGCCGCCGTACGCGACCCGCGGGTGGCATCCCAGATCTCGACGTCGGTGGCCCCCATCGTGTCGATCACCGCCGACGGTCCGGGCGCCGTCGTCATCGAGATGGACACCGCCGCCGACCCGAAGCCCTACCTGCTGATCGGCATCCTGCCGTCGGAGAAGGTCGAGGAGACGCCGGCCGCGGACTGGGCGGTCAACACCGCGCCCGTCGGCACGGGGCCATACCGGCTGGACAGCTTGCGGCCTGACCAGGCGGTGTTGGTCGCGCGCGACGACTACTGGGGTCGGCCGGCTCAGGTGAAGCGGCTTGTGTACACCTACACCCCCGACGACAACGCCCGCGCCCAGAGCATGGTCGCAGGCGCGGTGGACGGCACCACCCTGCCGCCGCGGCTGATCGCTTCGATCGACAGCGACGACATCCAGACCGTAGGTGTGCAGTCCGCGGACTGGCGCGGCGTGGCCCTGCCCGCCGGGAACCCGTTCACCGCGGACGTGCGCGCCCGGTTCGCGATGAATCTCGGTGTCGACCGCGCGGCGATGGTGCGTGACGTGTTGGTGGGCTACGGGCGTCCCGCGAGTACCCCGGTGGCGCCGGCGTACGGCGACGCCTACAACCCCGACGCGCAATACGCATTCGATCCCGAGGGCGCCAAAGCCGTTCTCGACGAAGCCGGTTGGCGCCCTGGGGCGGGGCAGATCCGCGAAAAAGACGGAGCGAGAGCATCTTTCGAACTGCTGTACAACGCGCAGGACACCTTGCGGCGTGACCTCTCCGTCGCGTATGCGGCCGCGATGAAACCGCTCGGGGTCGACGTCAGACCCCGCGGCACCAGCTGGGACGAGATCGACACCCGCTTCGGTGACTCGGCGGTGCTGCTCGGCGGTGGCGCGACGCCGTACAGCATCGATGCTCAGGCCTACGACACCTTGCACACCCGGGTGCCCGACTCGTCGCCGTACTCGAACCCCGGGAACTTCACCGCACCGGGCCTGGACAGGATGCTCGAAGAGGCGAGCCGATCGGCCCCCGGCCCCGCGAAAGACCGCCTCTATCGCGACATTCAGTCGAGCTACGCGGCTCAGCCGTCGCAGGTGTTTCTGGTCTTCCTCGATCACGCTTACGCCTATCGGGACCGAGGCTGGAACCAGACGGCGCCGATCATGGAGCCGCACTCGCACGGGGTGTCCTGGGGTCCGTGGTGGAATATCGCCGCGTGGACGCGGTAGGCAGCCGGAGCGTGGACGCGGTGACCTCGGCGGCGGTTTCCGAGGCCGGCGAACATCCCCCGGCGGGACGGCCTGTCCGGCGCTCGCGCGCGGCCGTCCGGTTGCTCGCGGTCCGAACCGCGATCGCGATCCCGCTGACGCTGACCATCTCGGCGGCGATCTTCGCCGTCGCGTCCCTGTCCCCGTTCGACCCGCTGGCCGCCTACCTCGGCGGCAACTACCAGTTCGCCACCGAGGCTCAACGCGACGCCATGCGCGCGGCCTACGCCACCGACCAGCCCTGGTACCAGGCCTGGTTGCAGTGGCTCGGCGGTCTGGTCCGCGGTGAGCTGGGGTGGTCGTCGACGCAGTCCCAGCCAGTGGCCACCGTGCTGGCCGAGCGTCTGCCGTTCACGCTCACGCTGTCCGGTGCAGCGCTGCTGAGCGCGACGGCGGTGGCTCTCGCGCTGGGTTGCGTGGCCGGCATGCGCCGCGGCGGGTTGATCGACCGAGCCGTCACCGGGGTTTCGGTGACGTTAGCGGCCGTGCCGCCGTTCGTGGTGTCGCTGGCTCTCGTGGTGGTCGTGGCAGTGGGTCTGCGCTGGCTGCCAGCCTCCGGAGCTGCTGCACCGGGCGCCGACTACACGTTGGAAGGCATTGTGCGCCATGGCATCCTGCCCTGGGTCGCACTCACGGTGGCGATGATCCCGTGGCTGCTGCTGACCACCCGTGCTGCGGTGGCGGCGAGCGCCGACTCCGACGCGGTGCGCGGCGCCCGGTCACGCGGTGTGCACGGGTGGGCGCTGCTGCGCGGGCATATCGCCCCCGTCTCGGTGCTTCCCACCCTCGCGTTGTTGGGCACCCGGCTTCCGGAGCTCATCGCGGGCGCGGCGATCGTGGAGACCGTTTTCGGCTGGCCGGGCATGGCCGCTGTGCTGGTGGATTCTGCTGCAGCGCTGGACTTTCCGCTGCTCGCTGCGTTGACGGTTGCCGCCGCGGTGGCGGTGCTGGCGGGATCGGCTCTCTCGGATGCGGCTGCGGTCGCGATCGACCCGCGGATCAGGATGGCCGCATGAAGAGGGACGCGCCCTGGATCGTGCTGGGCGTCATCGTCGTCGTCGCGGTGGGGATCCCGCTGGCCGCCGGCGACCAGGTGGCGGACTTCTCCGCCGCGTTGCAGTCACCGAGCGCCGAACATCCTGCCGGCACCGATCATTCGGGCTATGACCTGCTGACTCGAACGGCCGAAGGCCTGCAGATGTCCCTGCTGATCGCCGCGGTGTGCGCGGTTGCGGCCACCGTCCTCGGGCTGGCCATCGGTGTCTGCGCGGCGCTGGTCGGCGGGTGGCTCGACGCGGTGGTGATGCGACTGGTCGACGGCGTCAACGCGCTGCCCCACCTGGTGGTGGGGATCGTCATCGCCGCGATGTGGCGGGGCGCCCCGCTGGCGATCATCGCCTCGATCGCGTTGACGCACTGGCCGGCTGTGGCCCGGGTGGTGCGTGCCGAACTGCTCGCGGTCGCCGAGGCGGGTTGGGTACAGACCTCTCGGCTGGCCGGCGCCTCGCGATGGTTCGTCGCGCGCAGTCACCTGGTGCCGGCGGTGTTGGCGCAGGCACTGGTCGCGATGGTCGTGCTGCTGCCGCACGCGGTGTGGCACGAATCGACGCTGTCGTTCCTCGGGGTCGGGTTGTCACCGGACCGCGCCAGCCTCGGCACACTGCTCAGCGAAGCCCGTGGCGCCGTACTCACCGGTGCGTGGTGGACTTTGGCGGTGCCGGCGGTGGCACTCATCGCGTCCGCGTTGACCTTCGCCGCGACAGGCGCATCCGTGCGCGAGCGGCACCGCGCACCGGCGGGCCGGGTCTGGTGACCGGCGCGCGGCTGGCCGGTCTGACGGTGGATATCGCGCTGCGACGCGGACGCCGCCCGGACACCGTCAACGTCCTCGACGACGTGAACCTGGAGGTCCCGGCGGGACAAGTCACGGCCCTGATCGGTGAATCCGGTTGCGGCAAGTCACTTGTCGTGGCTGCCCTGTCCGGTCTGCTGCCACCGGGATCCCGGGCCCGCGGCCTCGTGCACATCCGCGACCGCGAACTGCGTCCCGACGACGAACGGTCCTGGCGCGCGTTGCGGGGCCGGGATGTCGGGGTGGTACCCCAGTCAGCGGCGACGTCGTTCACCCCGGTGCGCACTGTCGGTTCCCAGCTCGCCGAGATCTGCGCACGGCTGGGTGGTGTCAGCGGACGCGAGGAGCAAATCGGCGTCAGCACCCCGGAGCAGTTGTGCGCGGCCGTTGCGCTGCCGGCCGGGGTGGTGCACCGGTACCCGCACGAACTGTCCGGCGGCATGGCTCAGCGAGTCGCGATCGCCGCGGCGCTGGCAGGCCGTCCCGCACTGCTGCTCGCCGACGAACCCACCTCGGCGCTCGACCCCGAGAATGCCGCACTGGTCTGGCGGCTGCTCGGCACCGCGGCCGCCGACGGCGCGGCGGTGCTGGTGGTCACCCACGACATGCCGTCGCTGCTGCGCGCCGAGGTTTGCGACGACGTCGCGGTGATGACCCGCGGCACCGTGCGGTCCCGGCAACCGCTGGCCGACGCGCTCGCCGACCCCGACCCCTATTTGCGAGCGCTGCTCGGGACGGTGCCGGTGTGAGCGGGATCGAGGCGCGCGGCCTCACGGTGTCCTTCCGCGGCGCGCCGGTGTTCGAGGGTGTGGACCTGGACGCGCCGGCCGGGGCGGTCACCGGTGTCACCGGCACCTCGGGCAGCGGTAAGACGACGCTTCTGCGGGTACTGGCCGGGCTGCACCCCGCCGACGCGGGCGAGGTCCGCTACGACGGCGCGCCCGCACCGGCGAAGGGGTCGGTCGCGCTGCTGGCCCAGCATCCCCGTCTGGTGTGCAACCCGCGCTGGACGCTGGCCCGGGTCCTCGCCGAACCCGCCGTGATCCGCGGACAGCGGCCCGCCGTCGACGAGGTGGCCCGCCGCGTCGGACTCGATCCTGAACTGCTGGACCGCTACCCGGGCCAGGTCAGCGACGGCCAGCTGCAGCGGGCCTGTCTCGGCCGGGTCCTCACCCAGCGAGCCCGCTTCCTGCTGTGCGACGAGCCGACCGCGATGCTGGACCCGATCGCCACCGGGTCGGTGGTGTCGCTGCTGGGCGAGTTCGCCGCCGACGGCGCCGCGGTTGTGCTCGTCAGCCACGACCCCGCGTTGGTCGACGCCCTGGCGGCGCACGCACTCGCCTTGCCGCGCCCATTAGGGTGAGAACCGTGACCCACTATGACGTCGTTGTTCTCGGAGCCGGTCCCGGCGGGTACGTCGCGGCCATTCGTGCCGCCCAGCTCGGGCTGAGCACCGCCATCATCGAACCCAAGTACTGGGGCGGCGTGTGCCTCAACGTCGGGTGCATCCCGTCAAAGGCGCTGCTGCGCAACGCCGAACTGGCCCACATCTTCACCAAGGAAGCCAAGACTTTCGGCATCAGCGGCGAGGCCACCTTCGACTACGGCGCGGCGTTCGACCGCAGCCGCAAGGTCGCCGACGGCCGCGTGGCCGGCGTGCACTTCCTGATGAAGAAGAACAAGATCACCGAGATCCACGGGTACGGCAAGTTCACCGGACCCAACAGCATCGAGGTCGACCTGAACGAGGGCGGCACCGAGAGCGTCGAGTTCGACAACGCGATCATCGCGACCGGCTCGAGCACCCGCCTGGTGCCCGGCACCTCGCTGTCGGAGAACGTGGTCACCTACGAGAACCAGATCATGTCGCGCGAGCTGCCCGGCTCGATCATCATCGCCGGCGCCGGAGCCATCGGCATGGAGTTCGCCTACGTGCTGAAGAACTACGGCGTCGATGTCACGATCGTCGAGTTCCTGCCGCGCGCGCTGCCCAACGAGGACGCCGAGGTCTCCAAAGAGATCGAGAAGCAGTACAAGAAGCTTGGCGTGAAGATCCTGACCGGCACCAAGGTCGAGTCCATTGAGGACGAGGGCGGCCAGGTCACCGTCAAGGTGAGCAAGAACGACAAGTCCGACGAGCTCAAGGCCGACAAGGTGCTGCAGGCCATCGGCTTCGCGCCGAATGTCGAGGGCTTCGGCCTGGACAAGGCCGGCGTCGAGCTGACCGACCGCAAGGCCATCGGCATCGACGACTACATGCGCACCAACGTGCCGCATATCTATGCGATTGGCGATGTCACCGGCAAGTTGCAGCTCGCCCACGTCGCGGAGGCGATGGGTGTGGTCGCCGCCGAGACCATCGCCGGCGCCGACACGCTGGCGCTGGGCGACTACCGCATGCTGCCGCGCGCGACGTTCTGCCAGCCTCAGGTGGCTTCCTTCGGCCTGACCGAGCAGCAGGCCAAGGACGAGGGCTACGACGTGGTCGTCGCGAAGTTCCCGTTCACCGCCAACGGCAAGGCCCACGGCCTCGGTGATCCGACCGGCTTCGTCAAGCTCGTCGCGGACAAGAAGTACGGCGAACTGCTGGGCGGCCACCTGATCGGTCACGACGTCTCCGAGCTTCTGCCCGAGCTGACCCTGGCGCAGAAGTGGGACCTGACCGCCAACGAACTCGCTCGCAACGTGCACACCCACCCGACGATGTCGGAAGCGATGCAAGAGTGCTTCCACGGTCTGGTCGGCCACATGATCAACTTCTAATTGAGAGCCATCTGGGTTGCCGGTGTCGGCGGATTGATCCTGGGTCACATCCTGTGGCTGGCGGGGATCTCCGCGGCCATCTCGTCGTCGAACGTGCCCACCTGGGTGCTGGTCGTCGCTGCTGCGTCGCTGGGCATCGGGCTGATCTCGGCGCTGCTGGCCCGGCGGGCATGGCGGCGTAAGGACCGGCGGTCCGAGATCTGGGCCGCGTTTCTGTGGGGTCTTCCGGTTTCTCCGGTGTTGCTGTCGCTGATTGTGCTTGGTGTGACCTACCTCTAGGCCACAATGGTCCGGTGCGGGACGGGTCGGTCGGCAGTTTGCTACGTCAGTGGTGGCGTCAGAGCGATGACTACCAGTGGCGGATCGATTTTCTGCGGAGCCGCGGACTGCTGTCGGTACTGCGCTGGGTGATCGCCGGTATCGGCGTCACGATGGGCGCGCTGTCGGTCGTGAATGCCTTCGCGCCGCCGGGAGCGGTCGATGCGGTGTTTCGGATCGGCTGGGCAGTGGTGGCCATCGGTTCGCTGGGCTGGGCGGCGCGCTGGGCGTTTCTGCCGTGGCCGACGGCACGGGCCTCCGCCGGGCTGGTGGTGTTCGTCGACGTCCTCATGACGTTGTCGGCGCTGCTTTTCGGTGACCCGAACCTGGCGATGTCGGGCATCACCATCCTGTTGTGCGCGGGCGGGCTACGTGGTGTTCTTCCACGGTCCTCGGCTGCATCTGGCCCACATCGGCTGGTGCATCGTCTCGGTCGTGGGCATCGCGGTGTGGCTGGCGTCGGTCAGTGGGGAGTACGGGCTGCAGGTGGCCGTCTCCCGGGCCGTGATCGCGTTGCTGGTGACGGTATGCGTCCTGCCTGCGCTGCAGTTCGGGTTCTGGTTGCTGCAGGGCAGCTCGAAGCAGTCGTTCACCGATCCGCTGACCGAGCTGACCAATCGCCGCGGGTTGGAGGTGTCGATGAAGCGGCTCAACGAGGCCGCGCGTGGTGATGCGCAACTATGCGCATTGCTGATCGACGTCGACGGTTTCAAGGAGGTCAACGACACCCTGGGGCACGCGGTCGGCGACGACGTGCTGATCCGCACGGCGAGGCGGATCCGCGAGAGTGTGCGCGACGATGCCGTGGTGGTCCGGTGGGGCGGCGAGGAGTTCCTGGTGGTGGACCGGATCCCGGCACCTCAGGCCGAGACGTCGCAGAGCGGATCCGTTCCGCGGTGTCGGCGCCGGCCCATCCGGCCATCACGGCGAGCATCGGCGTGGCATCGTGCCGGCCGTCCGAGTCAGCCCTTGTCGACGTGATCGTCGCCGCCGATTCGGCCATGTACGAGGCCAAGGCCTGCGGCGGGGACCGCGTCATCGTCACCAACGGGGCGCGCTGACCCGTCGGTCCTCAGGTGGTGCGCCAGGAACGCGAGCACGTCGTCGGCCTTGGCGAAGCCTCCGAGGTGACTCTCGTCGGGCATCAGCAGCAGGTCGACGGCAGGCAGGTGCTCGGCGGCGGCCTGGGCATCGGCCAGCGAGATGATCGAGTCGGCGTCGCCGTGCCACCAGCGGACCGGCACCTTCACATCGGCGAGCCGGAAGCCCCAGTCCCGGCCGAACAACCGGGCGTCGTCGAGGAGCGCCTGGAACCCGCCGGCGGCGGCGTGCACGATGTCGTCGATGAACATCGCCTCGATCTCAGGGTTGGCGAACACCTGCTTGTCGCCGTCGGGCATCGCCGCGCTCAGACCGCGGTAGGCCAGGTGCGCCAGCGGTATCACCGGGGTGAGCAGCCCCGCGGTGACCCTGGCGAACGGGCGTCGCAGCGCCGAGGTCACCGGGGCGAACCTGCGCGCCAGCTCGATGGGTCCGCTGCAGGTGGCGTCGGGACCCACCGACGGGGTCACCCCGCCCAGGACGGCGACGGCCGCGACGCGGTCGGCCAGTGCCGGCGTGCCGGCGCAGGCCAGCGCGAACGGACCGCCGCCGGACAGTCCGACGACGCCGACCTTGTCGGCGCCCAGCACGTCGGCCACATGGGCCATGTCGTCGGCCCAGTCACCGATGCGGTGGTAGCGGTGCGGATCGCTGAGCCCGGAACCGGCGCGCTCGACGAGGACCACCCGCAGCCCGAGGTTCTCGGCCGCGCGTCGCCCGACGATGGGCAGCTGTCTGCGGCCGCCGGGCGTGCCGTGGAACCACAGCACCAGCGGCCCCGACGGGTTGCCGTACTCCGCGTAACCGAGGCGGCGACCGTCGGGCAGGAAGACGGCGCCCTCGGCGCGGGGTGGCGCACAGCGCGGCACCCCGGGCGGGTGGCGCCACGGATTCGACAGCATGGACGCATGGTAGCCGTGGGGTTTACAGCCGTGGCCGGCTATGTCAAAGCGGCGGCTGAGCCGTCTAATCGGGGAAGTCCAGCGGAACCTGCAGGGTGGCGATGGTCGCGGCGAGGCCGTCGTATTGTGCTGCGAGCAGGCAGAATTCGATCAGCTGAGGCCTGGTGTAGTGGGTGGCGAGCGCCTGCCACGTCTCGGTGGAGACCCCACGGGTGACGACGAACTCGTCGGTGGCGGTGATCAGGACGCGTTCCCTGTCGGTCAGTCCCTCGGCATCGGGACCGGCGAAGATGCGCGCCTGCATGGTGGCGTCGAGACCGCGGCTGCGGGCGAGTCTGCGGTGCTGCTGCAGCTCGTACTCGCTGTCGCGCAGGTGCCCGACTCTCAGGATCACGATCTCGGCGTCGCGGCGGGACAGCTTGCCCGCATACAGCAGATGCCCCGACAGCGGCAGCCAGGTCAGGAACAGCAGCCGGTGCTGGCCCAGCACGTTCATCAGGCTGAACCGCGGCCTGCGGATACCGCGGGCGCCGAGCTTGGCGATGGCCCAGTTCAGCGGACCGAGTTGCTTGAACCCGCCGGGCGGGATACGGGCGGGTGTACTCATTGCTGCCTCACCAGATAGGGGGACACGGTCGACCGGTGTTCGTCGATGTCGAGCGCGCGGCCGAGCGCGGGGAACGCCCGCTGCGGACAGTTGTCTCGTTCGCACACCCGGCATCCGGCACCGATCGGGGTCGCAGGGACATTGGGGTCACCTGTCATCAGCCCCTCCGAATAGACCAGCCGCTGCGCATGCCGCAGTTCGCAGCCGAGGCCGATCGCGAACGTCTTACCCGGCTGACCATAGCGCGACGCGCGCCGCTCCACGGTGCGCGCCACCCATAGGTAGGCGCGTCCGTCGGGCATCTCGGCGATCTGCACCGAGATCTTGCCGGGGTTGGCGAACGTCTCGTAGACGTTCCACAGCGGACAGGTACCGCCGCTGGAGGAGAAGTGAAACCCGGTGGCGGACTGACGTTTCGACATGTTCCCGGCCCGGTCGACGCGGACGAACGAGAACGGCACACCTCTCATCGAGGGTCGCTGCAGCGTGGACAGCCGGTGGCAGGTGGTCTCATAGCTGACCGAGTAGTAGGCCGAGAGCCGCTCGATGTCGTAGCGGAACTTCTCGGCCACTTCGTGGAACTGGCCGTAGGGCAGCACCGTGGCGGCGGCGAAGTAGTTCGCCAATCCCATCCGTGCCAGCTTGCGCGACTCCTCGCTGGTGAACTTGCCCTCGTCGACCAGCTTGTCGATCAGTCCACCGCATTCCAGGTAGGCGAGCTCGGCGGCCATCCGGAACACCGTTTGACCCGCCGACAGGTGCGCGCCGACCTCCAGGCGCCTGGTCGTCGGGTCGTAGCGGTGCAGCACCCCCTCGCCGAGGTCGATGCGACGAATCACGGTGACGCCGTGGACGAATCGCAGCCGGTCGGTCAGGTCGCCGGCCAGATCGCCGCGGTGCACCCGCATGTCGGCGGTGAGTTCCTCGGCGGCGGTGTCGAGTTCGTGCAGATAGTTCTGGCGTTGGTAGAAGTAGTCGCGCACCTCTTCGTGGGGCATGGAGATGGAGCCGGAGCCCGAGCTTGTGCCGCTGCCGCTTCCGGCGCTGAACCGGTCCTCGGTCGCGGCCACGAGCTGGGTGGTGGTCAGTTGGTAGCGGCGGTGCAGGTTCACCATCGCCCTCGCCAGCGCCGGGTGGGCGCCGACCATGTCGGCGACCTCAGCCGGATCGACGTCGACGTCGAGGTCCCGATCCATCAGGACCTCACGCAGCTCGGCGATCAGGCGGGTGTCGTCCTGGGAGGCGAAGAACGTCGCGTCCACCCCGAAGACCTCGGTGATGCGCAGCAACACCGGCACGGTCAACGGCCGCACGTCGTGCTCGATCTGGTTCAGGTAGCTCGGGGAGATCTCCAGCATCTGGGCGAGCCCGGCCTGGCTGAACCCGCGTTCGCTGCGGAGTTGCCGGACTCGAGCGCCGACGAACGTCTTGGCCACGGTAGGTCAGCCTAGCCGGGACCTAGCATGGCTGCTAAGTGATAATTCGCAGCGTTGGCAGTGGAGGTCGGTGTGGCAGTATCGACCTTCGTGAGTACCACCCCGGGGGCTACCGGCCTGGCCAAGACAATGATGCCCGTCCCCGATAGGCACCCGGATGTCTTCGACGTCCAGTGGCCGCTGCGGGTCGCCGACGTGGACCGTGAGGGTCGGCTCAAATTCGACGCGGCCACCCGACACATCCAGGACGTCGGCACCGATCAGCTGCGTGAGATGGGCTACGAGGAGACCCATCCGCTGTGGATCGTGCGCCGCACGATGATCGACATGATCGAGCCGATCGTGTTCAAGGACATGTTGCGGCTGCGGCGCTGGTGTTCGGGCACGTCGAACCGGTGGTGCGAGATGCGGGTGCGCATCGAGGGCCGCAAGGGCGGACTCGTGGAATCCGAGGCGTTCTGGATCAACATCAACCGGGAGACCCAGGGCCCGGCGCGCATCTCCGACGACTTCATCGAAGGCCTGCGGCGCACCACCGGCGAGAGCCGTCTGCGCTGGAAGCCGTATCTGAAGCCGGGCAGCCGGGACGACGCCGAGCACATCCGGGATTACCCGGTCCGAGTCAGTGACATCGACATCTTCGACCACATGAACAACTCCGTGTACTGGAGCGTCGTGGAGGATTACCTTTACTCGCAGCCGAAGCTGATGAAGGCGCCGCTGCGGGTCACGATCGAGCACGACCTGCCGGTGGCGCTGGGCGACAAGCTGGAGATCATCCGGCACGTCCACCCGGCGGGTTCCACCGACAAATTCGGCGAGGAACTGGCCGATCGGACTGTTACAACGCTCACATACGCCGTGGGCGAGGAGACCAAGGCCGTCGCGGCGATCTTTCCGGTCTGATCGTCGCTGCCAAACAGTACGGGCGTACTGACCTGCGCGAATTCGCTACTGGTCGGTAGCTTCTGAACCGGTTCAGGCCTGTCGGTCTTCGCAAGATTTGCAACTTGGCAGAATTGCTTGGCGGAAATTCGCAGGGGAAACGGGTGGACCTGCGATAACAGCTTCGGGCATCCTCGGATTAGCAAGCCAGCGAAATGCTGGAGCGTTAACAAGGCGCCGAGGTTCACAGAGCCTTTGCAATTTGCAACAACCGAAGGAGCAGCCGATGTCGACTGTTGGCACGCCGAAGTCGCCCGAGCAGATTCAGCACGACTGGGACCACAACCCCCGCTGGAAGGGCGTCACCCGCACCTACACCCCGGCCGACGTCGTCGCCCTGCAGGGCCACGTCGTCGAGGAGCACACCCTGGCCCGCCGCGGCGCCGAGGTGCTGTGGGAGCAGTTGCACGACATGGACTTCGTCAACGCGCTCGGCGCGCTGACCGGCAACATGGCCGTCCAGCAGGTGCGCGCCGGCCTCAAGGCCATCTACCTGTCCGGGTGGCAGGTCGCCGGCGATGCCAACCTGTCCGGCCACACCTACCCCGACCAGAGCCTCTACCCGGCCAACTCGGTGCCGCAGGTGGTACGCCGCATCAACAACGCGCTGCTGCGTGCCGACGAGATCGCCAAGGTCGAGGGTGACACCTCGGTGGAGAACTGGCTGGCCCCGATCGTGGCCGACGGTGAGGCCGGCTTCGGTGGCGCGCTGAACGTCTACGAGCTGCAGAAGGCGATGATCGCCGCCGGTGTCGCCGGTTCGCACTGGGAGGACCAGCTGGCCTCGGAGAAAAAGTGCGGCCACCTCGGTGGCAAGGTGCTGATCCCGACCCAGCAGCACATCCGCACCCTGACCTCGGCCCGGCTCGCCGCTGACGTGGCCGGCGTTCCCACCGTCGTCATCGCCCGTACCGACGCCGAGGCCGCGACGCTGATCACCTCCGACGTCGACGAGCGCGACAAGCCGTTCATCACCGGTGAGCGCACCGCCGAGGGCTTCTACCGGGTCAAGAACGGCCTGGAGCCCTGCATCGCCCGCGCCAAGGCCTACGCGCCGTACTCCGACCTGATCTGGATGGAGACCGGCACCCCGGACCTGGAGCTGGCCAAGAAGTTCGCCGAGGGCGTCAAGAGCGAGTTCCCGGACCAGATGCTGGCCTACAACTGCTCGCCGTCGTTCAACTGGCGCAAGCACCTCGACGACGCCACGATCGCGAAGTTCCAGAAGGAGCTCGGCGCGATGGGCTTCAAGTTCCAGTTCATCACGCTGGCCGGCTTCCACGCGCTCAACTACTCGATGTTCGATCTGGCCTACGGCTACGCCCGCAACCAGATGAGCGCCTACGTGGACCTGCAGGAGCGCGAGTTCGCGGCCGAGGAGCGCGGCTACACCGCCACCAAGCACCAGCGTGAGGTGGGCGCGGGCTACTTCGACCGCATCGCCACCACGGTGGACCCGACCAGCTCGACTACCGCGCTGGCGGGTTCGACCGAAGAGGGCCAGTTCCACTAAGCGCCTTTGCTCGCGAGCGTGCGTGCCTGCAGGCGCCACGCCGTGCAAAACGCAGATAACGTGCACGCTCGCGACGAACGCGTACGCGAAAAGCGTTCGCAGCGAGCTTGACAGCGCAGACCCCGCCCATGAATCTTGGGCGGGGTCTGACGCGTGTCGGCGCGAAATAACCTGTACGCGTACAGAAGCGGGACACCGCGAGCCAGGGGAAACCGCGGACTTCCCCAACAGAGGACTTCCCGCACGTGAGGAGGACGAAGGACAGATGAGCATCGAACGCGTAGGTGTGGTCGGCGCCGGCCAGATGGGCTCGGGAATCGCCGAGGTGGCGGCCAAGGCGGGCGTGAACGTCGTGGTCTACGAGCCCAGCGAAGAGCTCGCGAACGCGGGCCGGGACCGCATCACCGCGTCGCTGGAGCGTGCCAGGGCCAAGGGCAAACTGGCCGCCGACGACTTCGAGGTCACGCTCGCCCGTCTGACGTTCAGCTCCGACCTGTCCGACCTTGCCGACCGCCAGCTGGTCATCGAGGCGATCGTCGAGGACGAGGCCGTCAAGGCCAAGGTCTTCGCGCAGCTCGACGAGGTGGTCACCGACCCGGAGGCGGTGCTGGCGTCGAACACCTCCAGCATCCCGATCATGAAGATCGCCGCCGCGACCAAGAACCCGAGCCGCGTGCTGGGCCTGCACTTCTTCAACCCCGTGCCGGTGCTGCCGCTGGTCGAGCTCGTCAACACGCTGGTGACCTCCGACGAGGCGATCGCGCGGGTGGAGCGGTTCGCCGGGGAGGTGCTGGGCAAGAAGGTGGTGCGCTGCGGGGACCGGTCGGGCTTCATCGTCAACGCGTTGCTGGTGCCCTATCTGCTGTCGGCCATCCGGATGGCCGAGGCCGGGGTCGCCACCGTCGAGGACATCGACACCGCTGTCGTGGCCGGGCTCTCGCACCCGATGGGGCCGTTGCGGCTGTCCGACCTGATCGGCCTGGACACCATGAAGCTGATCGCGGACTCGATGTACGACGAGTACAAGGACCCGAACTTCGCCCCGCCGCCGTTGCTGCAGCGCATGGTCGAGGCCGGACAACTGGGCAAGAAATCGGGGAAGGGCTTCTACACCTACTGACCCACCGAATCGCGATATGCGTACCGCCGGCGACTTCGTTAGGCTGCGTAGCCGGAATATTGACGCGCCGGTTCAGAAGGTAGCCGGCACTGCGGTAGGGCACGTATGCGGCCCGCCCGGGTGTCCGCTGCGTTCTCGGCCGGCGGACGAACCGCAAGGGGTTGCCTGCCGCATGTCGAACGCTGTATCTGATCTGTCGCCGTACTACGAGGAATCGCAGTCGATCTACGACGTGTCCAACGAGTTCTTCGCGCTCTTCCTCGGGCCGACGATGGGCTACACGTGTTCGTATTTCGAACGCGACGACATGACGCTCGACGAGGCGCAGATCGCGAAGTTCGACCTCGCACTGGGCAAGCTCAACCTCGAGCCCGGAATGACCCTGCTCGACGTCGGTTGCGGCTGGGGCGGCGCGCTACGCCGCGCCGTCGAGAAATACGACGTCAACGTCATCGGTATCACGTTGAGCCGCAATCAGTTCGAGTACAGCAGGGCGCTGATGGCCGGTCTCGACACCGACCGCAACGCCGAGGTTCGGCTGCAGGGCTGGGAAGAGTTCGACGAGCCCGTCGACCGCATCGTCTCGATCGGTGCGTTCGAGGCGTTCAAGGCCGAGCGCTATCCGCTGTTCTTCGAGCGGGCCTACGACATCCTGCCCGCCGACGGCCGCATGCTCCTGCACACCATCCTCGCGCACACGCAGAAGTTCTTCCGCGACAACGGCATCAAGCTGACGATCTCGGACCTGAAGTTCATGAGGTTCATCGGCACCGAGATCTTCCCGGGTGGGCAGTTGCCCGCGGTCGAGGACATCGAGAAGCTCGCCGCCGGGTCCGGGTTCACGCTCGAGCGCACCCATCTGCTGCGGCCGCATTACGCGCGCACGCTCGACATGTGGGCCGCCAACCTGGAGGCCAATCAGCAGGAGGCCATCAGGTTGACCTCGCCGGAGGTCTACGAGCGCTACATGCACTATCTGACGGGCTGTGCCGACTTCTTCCGCCGCGGCATCACCAACGTCGGGCAGTTCACCCTCGTCAAAGGCTGAGGCCCCGGCGACCTCCGACAGCGCCCACGTCGGCGATCAGGCCGAGGCCAGCCGCTTCTTCTCCGCCTTGACGTCGAAATGCGGTGGCGGCCAGGACATGTTGAGGCGCTTGAGCGCTTCGATCAGCAGCTCGGTGACAGCCAGCCTGCTGTACCACTTCCGGTTGCACGGCACGATGTGCCATGGCGCGTACTGCGTGGAGGTGCGATCCAGCATTGCCTGGTAAGCCTCCTGGTAGGCCGGCCATTTCAGGCGTTCGTCGATGTCGGCCGGGTTGTACTTCCAGTACTTGTCGGGCCGCTCGAGCCGTTGCGCCAACCGCTTCTTCTGTTCGTCGAGCGAGACGAACATCGCGACTTTGACCAATGTGGTTCCACTGTCGACGAGTTCGCGCTCGAACGCGTTGATCTCGTCATAGCGCGGCTCCCACACGTCGGGCGGCACCAGGTTGTGCACGCGCACGATCAGCACGTCCTCGTAGTGCGACCGGTCGAACACCCCGATGTGCCCGGCCTCCGGAAGCGCCCTGCGGATCCGCCACAAATAGTGATGTGACAGTTCCTCAGCCGTCGGCTTGCCGAAGCTGCGGTACTGCACCCCTTGCGGGTTGCAGCCGCCCACAACATGTTTGACGATTCCACCCTTGCCGGCAGTATCCATTCCCTGAAGGACCAGCAGCACCGAGCGGGTGTCCCCGGAACGGCTGTTGGCGTAGAGCATCTCCTGCAGCTCGGCGAAGCGGGTGTTGCGCTCGGCCTGCAGGGTCGGTGCGTCGGACTTCGAGCCGCGGAAGCCGGGGGTGGCGGCGGCGTCGATGTCGGCCACCTTGTCTCCCGGGCGGAACGCGAGGTAGTCGTGGGGTTCATGGCTCCACAGCGACGGCAGATCGTCGGGCTCAGGAAGCGTCATGCCTCTAGTCAAGCAGCCGGGAGGGCAGTTCCGGCGAAGGATGGGGACTCTGGCGGAACCTGTCCAGCGACCCGTTCACCTCGACGATGCCGCACAGCGCGCTCCACGACAGCATCGTCAGGTAGTCGATCAGTTCTTCGGCCGTCATCCGCGGGTTCGACATCCACGAGTGCGTGGCCAGTTGCACCCCGCCGACGATGTGAAACGCCCACGGTTCCGCACCACCGGTGTCCATCCCGGCCGTGACCATGCGCCGGCGCAGCATCACCGCGAGCATCCGCGCGATGATCTGCTCGGAGTCGGCGACCGCCTTGCTCTTGCTGGCCGAGTTGTTGGCCATGACGAACCGGTAGGGCTCCGGCTCGGCCGCGACGGTCTGGACGTAGACGCGGATGATCTCGCGGGTCAGGTCGTAGCCGTCCAGACTCGACGAGAGTGCGGCTGCCATATTCGGGATCAGCGTGGTCTGCGCGAAGCGCATCATCACCGCGGTGGTGAGGTCGTTCTTGTCGACGAAGTAGCGGTACAGCACGGTCTTGGAGACGCCGATCTCGGCGGCGATCTCATCCATGCTGACGTTGCTTCCGAGCCGGCGGATCGCCTCCAGGGTGCCGTCGACAAGCTCATTTCGGCGCTCGACCTTGTGCTGGTGCCAGCGCCGTTTCCGTCCGTCGGTTTTGACCGCCACCGGCGGGGATTGTTGTGCCACGTTCGCGGTGATCCGTTCCCTAAGTCCGTCTCGATAATACGGTGGCCGGCCGTCGCCGGTTGCCCGCGCGGGGATGATGGGGGAGTGGCTCACCGACTAGACGCCCCCGACAACCGGCACGTCGGCGCGCGTCCGAGTTTCGCCGAGGCGATCGCCGGCGCAGATTCCGCGGCGGACGCCGAACGCAAGCGCTCGTTGCGGCGCATGAAGCTCGTCGCGCTCAGCTTCCTGCTGGGGGCCAGCGTGGTCTTCCTGCTCTGCACGTGGGCGCAGTCGCGGGGGGCGGCATCCGGGGGTGCGGCCCCCTGGATCGGATATGTGCGCGCGGCGGCCGAGGCGGGCATGGTCGGCGCCCTGGCCGACTGGTTCGCGGTGACCGCGCTGTTCAAGCATCCGCTGGGCATCCCGATCCCGCACACCGCGATCATCAAGCGCAAGAAGGATCAGCTCGGGGAGGGACTCGGCAGCTTCGTCCGGGAGAACTTCCTGTCCCCGGCCAACGTCGAGACCAAGTTGCGCGACGCCGATGTGGCGGGTCGGGTGGGCAAATGGCTGTGTGAGCGCAACCACGCCGAGCGGGTGGCCGCCGAGACCGCGACGGTGCTGCGGGTGCTGGTCGAGATGCTGCGCGACGAGGACGTCCAGCAGGTGCTGGACCGGATGATCGTCAAACGCATCGCCGAACCGCAGTGGGGTCCGCCGATCGGCCGTGTGCTGGCCAGCCTGCTGGCCGAAGGACGCCAGGAGGCGCTGCTGCAGCTGCTGGCCGACCGGGCGTTCCAGTGGTCGCTGAACGCCGGTGAGGTGATCGAGCGGGTCATCGAACGTGATTCGCCGACGTGGTCGCCGCGGTGGGTGGATCACCTCGTCGGGGACCGCATCCACCGCGAGCTGATGGACTTCACCGACAAGGTGCGCCGCGATCCCGACCACGAACTGCGCCGCTCGGCAACCCGGTTCCTGTTCGAGTTCGCCGACGACCTGCAGCACGACGATGTGACGATCCGCAAGGCCGAGAACGTCAAAGAGCAGATCATGGCCCGCGACGAGGTGGCCCGGGCCGCCGAGACCGCGTGGACCGCGGCCAAGAGGATCATCCTCGAGTCTGTGGACGACCCGTCGTCGTCACTGCGCACCCGCATCGCCGACACCGTGATGCGCCTCGGGGAGTCCTTGCGCGACGACGCGGAGCTGCGGGAAAAGGTCGACAACTGGCTCGTGCGCGGCGCTCAGCATCTGGTCGGTGAGTACGGGGTGGAGATCACGACGATCATCACCGACACCATCGAACGTTGGGACGCCGACGAGGCCAGTCGCCGGATCGAATTGCATGTCGGCCGTGACCTGCAGTTCATCCGTATCAACGGCACCGTGGTGGGTTCGCTGGCGGGCCTGGTCATCTATTCGGTAGCCCAGCTACTCTTCTGACCTGCGCTAACTAGTGCTTGCAAAAGTTAGCACTCCGCCGTACGGTGGCAGATGTCGGTAATCGGATAACCCACCGCGCGAGGGGGCAACCCATGTCGCAGGATGAGAATCTTGCCGCTGTCGTGTCCAACGCCGCACAGGACATCGGCTCGTTCATCCGGGTGCAGCGCGAAGCTGCACAGGTGTCGGTACGGCAGCTGGCCGAGAAGGCGGGCGTCTCCAACCCGTATCTCAGCCAGATCGAGCGGGGCCTGCGGAAACCGTCCGCAGATGTGCTCAACCAGATCGCCAAAGCACTGCGGGTTTCGGCCGAGGTGCTCTACATCAGAGCCGGAATCCTCGAACCGAGCGAGACGAACCAGGTTCGCGACGCCATCGTCACCGACACGGCGATCAACGAGCGGCAGAAGCAGGTGCTGCTCGACATCTACACCTCGTTCTGCCAGCAGAACGAGGCGTCCCTCGCCGAAGCGAACACAGCAGCGGACGCGGCGCGAGGGGACAGTGTCAGCGACGCAGACGAGGAGCCCGCAACTGAACAAGACAAGAGCCCTCTAGAGATCCCCGAGACTCCGCAATCCATCACAGAACTCAACCTTGAAACGGAAGGACACAGCCATGGCTGAGACCAAGAACCAGCTCGACATCGACGACCTGAAGGCCCCCTTGCTCGCCGCGGTGGGTGCCGCCGACCTGGCTCTGGAGCGCGTCAACGAGATCGTCGCGACCCTGCGTGAGCGTGCCGGCGACGCCCGCACCGACGCCGAGAGCCGCGTCGAGGAGAGCCGGGCCCGGATCACCAAGCTGCAGGAGGATCTGCCCTCGCAGTTCGGTGACATCCGCGGCAAGCTGACCTCCGATGAGCTGCGCAAGTTCGCCGAGGGCTACGCCGAGGCGGCGCAGACCACCTACACCAAGCTCATCGAGCGCGGCGAGGCGGCCATCGAGCGGCTGCGCAGCCAGCCGGCGCTGGAAGAGGCCGCCAGCCGGGTCGAGGGGTACACCGACCAGGCCGTCGAGCTGACCCAGGAGGCGCTGGGCAACGTCGCGTCGCAGACGCGCGCGGTCGGCGAGCGCGCCGCCAAGCTGGTCGGTGTGGAGCTGCCCAAGAGGGCCGAGTCGGCCGCCGAGCCGGTGAAGAAGGCCGCCGAGAAGGCGCCCGCCAAGAAGTCTCCGGCCAAGGCGACTTCGGCCACCTCGGCCACCCCGGCCAAGAAGACCCCGGCCAAGAAGGCTCCGGCCAAGAAGGCCGCCGCCAAGAAGGTCACCCAGAAGTAACGACACCACCGCGTAAGCGGTGGAGTTCGAAAAGGGGACGTAACCCGCATAGGCTGTGAAGCGTGGAGCTCCAAGGCCTTGTGGGTTACGTCCTCTTCGCGTTGCAGGTCGCTGTCCTGGTGACGTCGGTCTACGCGTTCGTGCACGCCGCGATGCAGCGCCCCGACGCCTACACGGCCGCCGACAAGCTCACCAAGCCGGTGTGGCTGGTGATCCTCGGTGTCGGAGTGCTGCTCGCGCTGGTGCTCGGCATCACCGGTGTCGCGATCGCCGCGGTCGCCGCGGGCGTGTACCTCGTCGACGTCCGGCCCAAGATCCTGGAGATCCAAGGGAAGTCACGCTAGTGCGCACGGTGGTGATCTCCGTCGCCGCGGCGGCGGCCGCTGTGGCGTTTGCTCCCACCGCGCAGGCCACCCCGGCTCCGGCGGCGCCGCCGTACGTCGACCACGTGGAGTGGGCGAAGTGGGGGGACCTGTCCAGCCTGCGTGTGTACCCGACCGCGTCGGCGCGACGCATCTCCGGTCACGCCGGCACCCAGGAGCTCGCCGCGGCGGCATGGGCCGAGGTGCTCGCGCTGTCTCCCGATGCCGCGATCCCCGGGATGCAGGAGCAGTTCCTGTGCCACTGGAACTTCGCCGAGTTCGTCCAGCCCGGTAAGACGAGCTGGAATCTGGAACCGTGGCGGCCCGAGGTCAGCGCCGACGAGATGATGGCCACCAGGTGCAATCCGGGCGGCACCGAAGAGCCCTTCTGATGGGTTCCTACACGCGCGGCGCGGTCGCCGCGCTCGTCGACCACACCCTGCTCAAACCCGAGGCCACCGAGGCCGACATCGAGTCCGTGGTCACCGAGGCCGCCGGACTCGGCGTCTTCGCGATCTGCGTGTCGCCGACGTTCGTCACCGCGGTGACCATGCTGGCGCCGGACGCCACCGTTGCCTCCGTGGTCGGGTTTCCGTCCGGCAAGCACCTTTCGGTGGTCAAAGCCGAGGAGGCCCGGTTGGCGGCCGAGGCCGGTGCCCGGGAGATCGACATGGTCATCGACGTCGGGGCCGCGCTGGCCGGAGAACTCGGCGCCGTTTGCGCCGACATCACCGCGGTCCGCGAGGCAGCTCCCCGGGCGGTGCTCAAGGTGATCGTCGAGTCGGCCGCGATTCTCGGCATCAGCGGTGAACCGCTGCTTGTGGACGTGTGCCGGGTCGCCGAGGACGCCGGCGCCGATTTCGTGAAGACTTCCACCGGCTTTCACCCCAGCGGCGGGGCGTCGGTCCGTGCCGTCGAGCTGATGGCCGGCGCGGTGGACGGCCGGCTCGGCGTGAAGGCCAGCGGCGGGATCCGGTCGGCCGCCGACGCGACCGCCATGCTCGATGCCGGCGCCACCCGGCTCGGATTGTCCGGCACCCGAGCGGTGCTCGCTGGTTTCCCCGACTGACCGTTACCGGGACCGACTCTTACAGGCCGGCGAAGCAGGGATCGTCGGTCTGCTTCGGGATCGACGCGTTACGGGTCGAGAACTGGCTCACCACACCGGCATCGGTGACCTCGACGGAATCGGCGCGGATGTCCATCGGGTAGTCCTGCGTCAGCTGCGAGGTGAACGCGTCCAAGGCCGGCTGCACGGCCTCGCGCGGCAGTGTGAACCCCAGCCCGGTGACCTGCTGCACCTGCAGCGCGATGCCGCCGTCGGCGACCTCGGGCCGCGCGGTGATGCTGCCGAGGGCGCCCTCGAGCTCGATGGTGCCGTCGCTCGGGTTGGTGGTCACCCCGGTGACGAAGCTGCCGACGAGCGGGATGGCGCCCTGGATGGTCTGCTTGATGCCCTCAGCGCTCCAGGTGATGTTGGCGACCAGCGACCCGATGGTGCCGGCGGAGTTCGCGGTGTCCTGCAGCCGGACGTCGTTGATGTCCAGGTGCACCTTCATGCCCTTGGCGTCGCGGACCTGGTTGCCCGCGGTTTCGATCCGGATGTTGGTGTAATGCCCGGACACGTGCTGCATCAGGAACGGCGGCAGCACCCCGAACGACGCGGTGGCGTCGTCCTGCACCACGCACTCCACGGTTGCGGCGACGACGGTGTCGGCGCGATTGCGTGCGTAGAGCTCACCGCCGAGCAGGCCCGCGATCACCAGCGCAAGCACGATGACGACGGCCAGCACGATCGAAAGGGGGTCGCTGAAGAGGTTCTTCAGTTTCGCCGGCAATGAGGAACCTTCCTGCGGGGCGGCGGAGGTCGGCCCTGGCGCATGGCCGGGGGGCTGGTCCTGCGGAAACGGCATCGGCGGCGGACCGGGCGGTTGCTGCGGCGGACGGGCCCAGGGATCAGTCACGCCAGCGATTGTGCCTTACCGCGATGAGCCAATCCTGAGCGGTTGTGCATCACCGCGACCGTCTCGCGGGCTTTGCGGGCGGCGTCCAGGTCGATGTCGCACACCAGGAGCTCGGGTTCGTCGCCCGCCGAGGCCAGCACCTCGCCGAGCGCGGAGGCCACCACGCTGCCGCCCACCCCGGTGGGTCCGAGCGCGGCGATCTCGTCACCCGGATACGCCTGCCCCACGGCCGCGACCACGCTGTTGGTGTCGATGGCACGGGCCCGGGCCAGCAGGGTCCACTGGTCCCGCTTGCCGGGCCCGGTACCCCACGACGCGTGCGCGGTGATGACCTCCGCCCCGCGTTCGGCCAGTTCGACGTACAGCTCGGGAAAGCGGATGTCGTAGCACAGCGTCAGACCGACGTTCACCGTCCCCGACCCGCTGTCGACGGCTATCACCACCGGTTCCCGGCCGGGTGCGACGGTCGCGGACTCGGTGAAGCCGAACGCGTCGTACAGGTGGATCTTGTCGTAGCGCGCCTCCACCCCGGGGCCGGTGGCCAGCAGGGTGTTGGTGACGCGGTCGTCGTCGGCGGACGGGACGAACATGCCCGCGACGACGACGATGCCGGCCCGGGCGGCCACGTCGCGCACCGCGGTGGACCAGGGCCCGTCAAACGGCTCGGCGACCTGGGCCAGTGGCACCCCGAAGCGGCACATGGTCGCCTCGGGGAACAGCACGAGGGACGCGCCCGCCTCGGCGGCGCGGCCGGTGTACTCCTCGACCAGCGCGAGGTTGCCGCGCGGATCGGTGCCGCTGCGGATCTGGGCCAAGGCAATACGCATGCCCCCAGACTAGTTAGGGCCCCCAGGCCGGGCGGTTGGCCTTGGCCGCCTTCTTGCCGAGCTTGCCGGACCGGACCTGCGCGGCCAGGCTGTCCAGGATCACCCGTGAGCTCATCAGCGCGGTCTGCTCGGCCCAGTCGTAGGGCGGTGAGCATTCGACCACCTCGATGCCGGCCAGGCCGGGTTCGGAGACCATCTTGACCAGGTTGAGCGCCTCCCGGGGCAGCAGTCCGCCGGGTTCCGGCCAGCCGGTTCCCGGGACGAACCCGGCGTCGATGACGTCGATGTCGAAGGACAGGTAGACCGCCTTGGCGTCCTTCCATGCGATTTCAAGGGCGACTTCTGCAATCTTCTCCACGCCGACGCGCTCGACGTCGCCGACGGTGATCACCGTCGACTTGCGGTCCCGGCCCACCTTCACGCCTTCGCGGGGGCTCTGCCAGCCGCCGATGCCGATCTGCACCAGGTTGGTCGCCGGCGCGTTCTTGATGTTGGTGGCGTGGAACCAGGGTGTGGTGTGCATCCGCTCGTCGAGGTCGGTCTCCTGGGTGTCGACGTGCCGGTCGAAGTGGATGATGCCGATGTTGCCGTCCATGTACGGGGCCAACCCGCGGATGGTGGGGAAGCCGATGGAGTGATCACCGCCCAGCACCACCGGCATGACGCCTTTCTGGGCGACGTGGGCCATGGCCTGGCTGATCTGATCGAACGACTTCTCCAGGTTGCCCGGGATGGTGAACACATCACCGATGTCGACCATGTTCAGCTGTTCGCGCAGATCGACACCGGACTCATAGTTGTAGGTCCCGAAGAGGTTGGTGGAGCGGCGAATTCCCTGCGGGCCGAACCGGGTTCCGGGCCGGTAGGTGGCGCCGGCGTCCAGCGGAACACCGAATATCGCGACCTCGGCGTCGTCGACCTCGTTGACGTCCTCGATGAACGGGCACTTCAGGAAAGTGCCGCGCTCACCGGCGAAATGGGGTTTCTCGCCGCGGACGAACGTCGAGATCGTCCGGTCGTTGATCGTCGGCGCGGCCTCCAGGCCGTAGCTCAGGCCGCGGTCGATCTCCTCGCGCAGCCGCCGATCGCCGAGCCGGGCCTCGGCCTGTTGAGCCCACGCGCCCTCGGCGTTGGGCAGCGACGGGTCGGGATAGTCGGACATGAAAGCTCCCAACGCGCCGTCTTGTCGCTGACCGGGTACGACGCACCTCGTCCGGGGCGCCGGATCGCACAGCGCCTGCGACAATTGTCAACACGTCGGTGAATTGCTGTCCACTGGAACAGGAAACGCATCGTTTACATCCGGTGCGCCCGGACGTAATGCACGGGAGTTTTCCTGGCTGGGACTCACATCGGCATGTGGGGCGCGCCTAGGGTTCCGCCGGCAGGCAGCCGGGTCTGGTCCGAGAGACGCAGGTGGCCGGCACCGGAGCCCGGCCGCTCCACGGCGGGACAAAAACCCGGGAGACTTCCGCAAGTGTGGAGGCTCGGTCTCCGCGTGATCTCGGGAGATCCCCAATGATCCTTCTCGGTGTGGCGATCAGCATCGCCATCGTGGTGGCCGTCGGTTTCGCTGTGTCTCGGCGCATCGAAGGCGACAGCGCGAATTTCCTTGTCGGCGGCCGGATGTTGCCGTTCTGGCTCGTCGGCGGTGCGTTGATGGGCGCGGCGGTCGACACCAACGCCACCCTCGGAAACACCGATCTGGCCTTCGAATTCGGATTCTGGGCCGGTGCCTGTCTGCCGCTGGGGCTGGCGTTGTGCCTGACGATCACCGGCATCTTCTTCGCCAAGCCGATGAACCGGATGGGGCTGACGTCGTTCCCCGACTACTACCGGCTGCGGTTCGGTCGCTCGGTGGAGATCGGCGCCTCACTGCTTCTCGTGGTCGCGTTCTGCATGCTGGTGGCCGGCAACCTGGTCGCCGGCGGCCTGCTGTTCAACTACTTCCTCGGTATGCCGTACTGGCTCGGGGTGGTGCTGATCGCGGCCGTCGCGGTGGCCTACACCGGGACCGGCGGACTGATCGCCGACGCGTACACCGCGATCATCCAGATGGCACTGATCCTGGTCGGCGCGATCGGGCTGTTCATCTGGATGACGAGCACACATGGGCTCGACATCGCCGAGGGCACGGGACCATTGGCGCTCGGTCAGCTCTCCGACCCGGCTCAGGGTGCGGTGATCAACTGGGCGACACTGATTGCGCTGGGGATCGGCGACATCGTCGCAATCGACTTCATGGCGCGGGTGTTCTCGGCGAAGTCGCCCGAGGCCGCCCGCAAGGCCTGCTTCACCGCGGCGGCCGGCACGGTGGCGATCTGCATCCCGTTCGGACTGGTCGTGCTCGCCGCGCATTCGTTCCTGCCGGAGGAACTCGACGGGCCGGTGCTGTTCGTGCTGCTGGACCGGTACGCGCCGGCCGGGCTGACGGTGCTGGTGCTGTGCGGGCTGGTCGGCGCGTCGATGTCGACCGCCAACGGTGCGATCCTGGCGATCTCGAATGTGTGCGTGCGCAACCTCGGCGGGGTGCGGCGCGTGCATGTGCCCGGGAAGAAGGATCCACTGCTGCGCGCCGCGCGCATCGCGATGGCGCCGATGACCCTGTTCTCCATCCTGTTCGCGATCTACGTGCAGCAGACGGGAATTCTGCTCACGCTGGCATTCGACCTGATGCTGGCCTGCCTGATCGTGCCGTTCATCCTCGGTCTGGTGTGGCGGCGCGGGACCACCACCGCGGCCGTCGCCGCGATCGCCGTCGGTTTCGCGGTCCGGATCGCGCTCTTCGCGCTCACCCCGACGATGTTCGGTGTCGAGAACACCATCCTGTACATCCCCAACGACCTCATCAGCGCCTCCTTCGACGGCTGGCCGACGTTCATCGCGTTCCTCGCGGGTCTGCTGACCTATGTCGTGGTGGCACTGATGACCCCGCCCGCGCACATGCGGGGTCTCGACATACAGGTCGCCAAGGATCTCGACGACGTCCTCGACGATGCGGACCGCTTCGAGAAGGAACCCGAGCCCGAGCCCGTCAGCTGACCGGTGCGACGGCGTCCCACGGCACCGTGAGGACGCCGTCGCGCCGACTGCGGCGCGGCGATGTCACCGGAAACCCTTCGCCGGCAAGCAATTCCAGCATTGCCCGCCACCGGATCCGCGGACCGAACACGCCGTGGCCGGCGACGCTGGCCCAGGCGCGATCGGCGGCACGCAGCAGTGTGTGGATCGGCTGACCCGGCACGTTGTGGTGGATCAGCACCTTCGGCAGGCGTTCGGCCAGATCCGACGGGCGCTCGATCGCGAACGGATCGCAGGCCAGCGTGAGGCTGACCGGCGAGGCGGTGTCCAGCAGCACCCAGCAGCACAGCCGGCCCAGCTCGTCACAGGTGCCGTCCACGATCAGGCCGCCGGGGGCGACGCCGCGGCGCATCGCGGCCCAGGCGTCGTCCACCTCGTCGACCGGATACTGACGCAACACGTTGAACGCCCGGACCAGGATCGGCCGGTGTCCGGCCAGTTCGAAGCCGCCCAAAGCGAATTCGACGCCATCGGGGGTCCCGTCCCGCACCGCGGCCTGACCGGCGCGCACCCGCTCCGGGTCGATCTCCAGTCCGATCACCCGTACGTCGGGGCGAACCCGGCGCAGCCGGATCGCCAGCTCCAGCGTGGTCACCGGTTTGGCGCCGTAGCCCAGGTCGACCACCAGCGGGTCGGCCGTCGACTGCAGCGCGGTGCGGACCCGGCAGGAGTGGACCAGCCAACGGTCGCTGCGCCGAAGCCGGTTGTGGCCGGTGGTGCCCCGGGTCACCTGTCCGAGCGGGGCAGCCATGGCGTGAATGGTAGAGACCCGGTCAGCTGTTCTCGGTGATCCACACCGTGGTGAACCGCTGTTCGGCGATCACCAGATCCACCAGCTGACTGCCGATGAAGTTCTCGATCTTGCCGCCGATCAGAGGTACCCGGACCTCGACGGTGGCCGTCAATGTCATCCGCGCCCCGGCGCCGGCCGGCCCCAGCTGCGCCTCGCCGGTCAGCTCGGCCGGAGCACCCGGGATCGAGCCGCGCACCACCCCCGAGGCGCGCCCGTCGCTGATCGGTGTCCAGATCTCCTCACGCACCAAGCTCAGGTCACCGCGGTGGAACTGCGTGACCACCGCGGGCAGACGGTCGGCGCGCAGCGTCTGGGTGGTTTTGACGCGGACGTTTCCCGCCTCGTCGACCACCATCTCGTCGAGCGAGGCGTGATCGGCACCGGAGTCACTGAGCCGGACCAGCCAGTAGTGCTCGTCGCTGAACGCGTTGTGTACCTGTTCGACCGTGCCCTCGTACTCGGCGGCCATGTCGAATGAACGAGGCATAGCTGGCCACGCTACCGTTAGCTGTCGTGGTCAGTTCGTTGTCCGGCGGCGTGCCGTGTGCCCAGCACGTGCCGCTCGCACCGCTGACCACGCTGCGTGTCGGTCCCTCGGCGCGTTGCCTGATCACCTGCGAGACCACTGAGCAGATCGGTCCCGCGGTTCGCGAGGCCGGACCGGACGCGCTGATCCTGGCGGGCGGGTCCAACGTGGTCATCGCCGACGACCTGGCCGATCTGACGGTGGTGCGGCTGGCCAACACCGGCATCGACATCGACGGCGCCGTGGTGCGCGCCGAAGCCGGCGCGGTGTGGGACGACGTCGTCGCCGCGACGTTGGCGCACGGTCTGGGCGGTCTGGAGTGCCTGTCCGGTATCCCGGGATCGGCGGGTGCGACGCCGGTGCAGAACGTCGGCGCCTACGGGGCCGAGGTGGCCGACACCATCACCGGGGTCAGGCTGCTCGACCGCCGCACCGGTGAGGACCGCTGGGTCACCCCGGAATCCCTGCAGTTCGGTTACCGCACAAGCATTGTCAAGCACTCGTCGGCCTGGGTGGTGCTGGAGGTGGAGTTCACGCTCGACCCGTCGGGACGCAGCGCGCCGCTGCGCTACGGGGAGCTGGCCACCGTACTGGGCGTCGCACCGGGGGAGCGTGCCGAACCGGCCCGGGTGCGGGCGGCGGTGCTGTCGTTGCGGGCCGGCAAGGGCATGGTTCTCGACGACGCCGACCACGACACCTGGAGCGTCGGCTCGTTCTTCACCAACCCGGTGGTCAGCCGTGCCGAATTCGACCGGCTCGCCGCGTCCGTCGACGGTCCGGTGCCGAACTATCCCGCCCCGGGCGGGGTGAAGCTCGCCGCCGGCTGGCTCGTCGAACGCGCCGGATTCGCCAAGGGCCATCCCGGGGACGGTGCGCCGGCCCGGCTGTCGACCAAGCACGCGCTGGCGCTGACCAACCGAGGGTCCGCCACCTCCGCGGAGGTGATCGCGCTGGCCAGGGCGGTGCGCGACGGTGTGCGGGCCGCGTTCGGGATCGACCTCACACCCGAGCCGGTGCTGGTCGGCTGCTCTCTCTAGGTACCGTGGCTTCACGTGAGCCCTGCTGAATCGCTGCCGTCGATCACGCGGCGGCGTGCCCTCGCCGCCCTGGCGGTCGGCGTCGTCGTACCCGGTGCGTTGGCAGCGTGCGCGTCCAGCGACAACGGCCCGCCCGGCGGATCCGACGCCGGCGAGGCGGCGAAGGATCCGACGCTGCGCTTCGAGCCCGCGAACGCGGCCGACGACGTCAAACCCAACACGCCGGTCAGCGTCGAGGTCACCGACGGATGGTTCCAGAAGGTCACCCTGACCAATGCCGGCGGCAAGGTGGTCCAGGGCGCCCTGAACCGGGACCGCACCGTGTTCACCGTCACCGAACCGCTCGGCTACGGGGTCGAGTACACCTGGGCGGGCACCGCGGTCGGCAAGGACGGTAAGTCGGTGCCGGTGGAGGCGTCGTTCACCACCGTCGACCCGTCCGTGCAGGTCAACGGTAGGTTTCAGCTCGCCGACGGGCAGACCGTCGGGGTGGCGGCGCCGATCATCCTGCAGTTCGACTCCGCGATCGCCGACGACGACCGCGCCGAAGTCGAGAAGGCGCTGACGGTGACGACCACGCCGCCGGTGGAGGGCAGCTGGGCCTGGCTGCCCGACGAGGCCGCGGGGTCCCGGGTGCACTGGCGGACCAGGGAGTACTACCCGGCGGGCACCACCGTGCACGTCGACGCGAAGCTCTACGGCGTGCCGTTCGGCGACGGCGCCTACGGGGCCGCGGACTCGACGCTGGACTTCTCCGTCGGCCGGTTCCAGGTGGTGAAGGCCGAGGCGTCCTCACACCGGATCCAGGTCCTCACCGACGCCGGCGTGATCATGGACTTCCCGTGCAGCTACGGCGAGGGAGATCTTGACCGCAACGTCACCCGCAGCGGGATCCACGTGGTCACCGAGAAGTACGAGGACTTCTACATGACCAACCCGGCGGCCGGCTACGCCAACGTTCGGGAGCGGTTCGCGGTCCGGATCTCCAACAACGGCGAGTTCATCCACGCCAACCCGGCCAGTTCGGGCGCCCAGGGCAACAGCAACGTCACCAACGGCTGCATCAACCTGTCGCTCGAGGACGCCGAGCAGTACTTCAACGTCGCGATCTACGGCGATCCCGTCGAGGTGACCGGCACCCGCATCCCGCTGTCCTACGCCGACGGTGACATCTGGGATTGGGCGGTGCCCTGGGACGAATGGGTTTCGATGTCGGCGCTGTCGGAGCGCGACGCTCCGGAGAACATCCCCAGCACCGCGCCGGTGACGCCGTCCGAGGCGCCGCAGCCGGTGGGTGACCGCCCCGGCCGCTGACCGGTTTTCCCGCCGAAATCGCATTCCACGCGCGTCAAGTGCGACTTGACGCGCGTGGAATGCAATTTCGGCGGAGGTCAGGTCACCCGGTTGAACCGTGACCCGGACGCGCCACTGACCTGGTCGCGCGGGCGGACCACGATCAGATCCAGGTCGACGTGGGGCGGGCGGCTTGCCACAAACCCGATGATCTCGGCGATGTCCTCGGCGACCAGCGGCGTCACGCCCTCGTACACCTTGTCGGCGCGTTCGGTGTCACCGTCGAACCGGTTGAGCGAGAAGTCGGTTCGCACCATGCCCGGGGCGACCTCGGTGAGCCGGACCGGCTTTCCGAGCAGCTCGCTGCGCAGCGTGCGGTGCAGCACACCCTGGGCGTGCTTGGCCGAGGTGTAGCCGGCGCCGTTGTCGTAGATCTCCACCGCGGCGATCGAGGTGACGGTGACGATCAGCCCGTCACCCGAGTCGATCAGCTTGGGCAGCAGCGCGCGGGTGACGTGCAGGGTGCCCAGCACGTTGGCCTCCCACATCCAGCGCCAGTGCTCGACGTCGGCGTCGGCCACCGACTCGAGTCCGCGGGCTCCGCCGGCGTTGTTGACGAGCACATCGACGCGGTCGAGCCGTCCGGCGAGCGCCGCCACGGCCGTCGGATCAGTGACGTCGGCCACAATCGCCGTCCCGTCCAGCTCGGCGGCCAGCGCTTGGATCGGAGCTTCCCGGCGGGCCACGCAGACCACGTGAAAGCCTTGTGCAGCAAGCGTTCTCGCGGTCGCTTCGCCGATTCCGGCGCTGGCTCCGGTGACCACTGCGACCCGGCGGGCATCTGATGGCGTCGTCATGAGGCCAAGCCTAGGCGCACGCATCCGACCGTCGCGCGGGCCCGCGAAGCCGTGCTAAGTTCTCGCCATGTCTCCGAACAGTCAGGCAGTTCCCGCTGCCGCGCGGCGTGCGTGTTGTTGTTGCGCACCTCGCCGCGCCTGACTGCGCCCGGACTGATCACGTCCTGCTGAGTCGCCAGGTGTGGCATCTGCCAGACCATCCCCGACTCGACGAAGGACAGCTCCGTGAGCACTGCCACTCTCGCCCCACGCTCCCGCACCACATCGCCCAAGCGCGTCAAGCCGGCTGCCGGGGGCGGCCGCTACCCGCAGGCGCTGCTGCACCACATCGTCGCCCCCGCGCTGCGCGTCCCCGAGGCCGCCGCGGCGGCGGTGTTCGCCGCGGCCCGCCAGCGCGGGCCCATCGCCCGTGACGTCATCGCCCAGGTCACCGGCCTCAGCATCGCCACGGTGAACCGCCAGGTCACCGCGCTCCTGGACGCCGGCATGCTGCGCGAGCGCGCCGATCTCGCGGTGTCCGGCGCCATCGGCCGGCCCCGTGTCCCGGTAGAGGTCAACCACGAACCCTTCCTGACGCTGGGCATCCACATCGGCGCCCGCACCACGATCATCGTGGCCGCCGATCTATTCGGCCGCACGCTCGACGTCGTGGAGACGCCGACCCCGCGCGGCCCCCAGTCCGCCGCGCTGACGGCGATCGCGGGCAGCGCCCGCCGCTACCTGAGCCGCTGGCACCGTCGCCGCCCGCTGTGGGTCGGGGTGGCCACCGGCGGCGTCGTCGACAGCACCACCGGCTATCTCGACCACTCGCGCCTGGGCTGGTCTGACGCGCCGGTCGGCCCGGTGCTCGCCGAGGCCATCGGCTTGCCGGTGTCGGTCGCGTCGCACGTCGACGCGATGGCCGGCGCGGAACTGCTGCTCGGTGTGCGCCGCCAGCCCGACACCACCTCCACCAGCCTGTACGTGTACGCCCGCGAAACCGTCGGCTACGCGCTGTCCATCGGGGGTCGGGTGCACTCGCCGGCCAGCGGTCCGGGCACCATCGCCGGACTGCCCGCGTTCTCTGAACTCCTCGGCGGCACAGGGCAATTGGAGTCTACTGTCAGCGACGAGGCGGTACTGACCGCGGCTCGCAGGGCGCGCATCGTGCCCGCCGAGGGGCCGGCGTCGACCGTCACGGCCGTGCTGCGCGCGGCCCGGCAGGGCAACGAGCAGGCCGTCGCGCTGGTGGCCGAACGGGCGCGGGTCCTCGGCGAGGCCGTCGCCCTGCTGCGCGACATGCTCAACCCCGACGACCTGGTGGTCGGCGGCCAGGCCTTCACCGAATACCCCGAAGGCATGCCACTGGTCGAATCCGCGTTCGCCGCCCGCTCCGCGCTGCCGCACCGCGACATCCGGGTGACGGCGTTCGGCAACCGCATCCAGGAAGCCGGCGCGGGCATCGTGTCCCTCGGCGGGCTGTACGCGGACCCGATCGGCGCGATGCGGCGGGCGGCTCGCAGGCCCGAAGTCAGTGCCTGAGGTCGGCCCGCGGCCCGGCGGTGTAGACATGACGATGTGCGTCTAGCGACCGAACCGTCCGGACTGCCCCAGCCACGCCGGGTGGCGGTGCTGTCGGTGCATACCTCCCCACTGGCCCAGCCGGGCACGGGCGACGCCGGCGGCATGAACGTCTACGTGCTGCAGACCGCGCTGGAACTGGCGAGCCGCGGGGTCGACGTGGAGATCTTCACCCGGGCCACCTCGTCGTCCGACCAGCCGGTGGTGCCGGTCGCGCCCGGGGTGCTGGTACGCAACGTCGTGGCGGGCCCGTTCGAGGGGCTGGACAAGAACGACCTGCCGACGCAGCTGTGCGCGTTCACCGCCGGCGTCCTGCGCGCCGAGGCCACCCACGAACCCGGCTACTACGACGTGCTTCATTCCCACTACTGGCTGTCGGGCCAGGTCGGGTGGCTGGCCGCTGACCGGTGGGCCGTGCCGCTGGTGCACACCGCCCACACCTTGGCGGCGGTCAAGAACGCGTCGCTGGCGGACGGCGACACCCCGGAGCCGCCGATGCGCTCGATCGGCGAGCAGCAGGTGGTCGACGAGGCCGACCGGTTGATCGTCAACACCGAACACGAAGAGCACCAACTCGTTTCGCTGCACCAGGCCGATCCGTCGCGCATCGACGTGGTGCACCCCGGGGTCGATCTGAAGACCTTCACACCCGGCGAGCGCAGAGCCGCCCGGGCCGCTCTCGGGCTGGACATCGAAGCGCAGATCGTGGCGTTCGTCGGCCGGATCCAGCCGCTGAAAGCTCCCGACGTGCTGTTGCGCGCGGCCGCCCTGCTGCCGGGAGTGCAGGTGGTCATCGCCGGTGGCCCGTCGGGGTCGGGACTGGCCACTCCGGACAACCTGGTTCATCTCGCCGCGGAGCTGGGTATTTCCGAGCGGGTGACCTTCCTTCCCCCACAGTCGCGCGACCAACTGGTGCAGGTCTACCGGGCCGCGGACATCGTCGCGGTGCCCAGCCACTCGGAGTCCTTCGGGTTGGTCGCCGTCGAGGCCCAGGCGTGTGGGACGCCGGTGGTGGCCGCCGCGGTCGGCGGACTCCCGGTCGCGGTGCGCGACGGTGTCAGCGGCGCCCTCGTCGATGGCCACCACCCCCGCGCATGGGCGTCGACGCTTTCGGCGGTGCTCGCCGCCGACGCGGCCGCGATGAGCCGCGCCGCCCTCGACCACGCCGCCACGTTCTCCTGGTCCCACACCGTCGACGCTCTGCTGGCCGGGTACGGCCGGGCCATCGCCGATTACCGTGCTGCACACCAGCTTTCGGCTCGGCGCAGCGGGCGTCGGTTCTCCATGCGCAGAGGAGTCCGGGCATGAGTTGCCCTGTGTCAAGCCGCCCTGGGTTGATCCTGGTTGATCAGCTTTTGGAGGGCCCTGTGTTGGGTGGGATCGTAGGCGACTTCGTCGTGCCAGCAGTGCCAGAGGATGTAGAGCCAGGC
>NZ_JBTBFV010000035.1:0-57827 GCF_054786995.1 Mycobacterium sp. ZZG | reverse complement strand
CCTCCGGCGGCGGGCGCCCCGGTCGAGGGCGCGTCGGGCGCGGTGCCCCCTCCGGCTCCGCCGGCTCCGGGCGCCCCGATCGCCGGGGCTTCCGGCGTGGCGGCACCTCCGGCTCCGCCCGCGCCGGGTGCTCCGGTGGGTGATGAGGCCGGTGTGGTAGCGCCCCCGGCTCCGCCCGCTCCCGGGGCTCCCATCGGCGATCACGCTGGTGTGGTGGCGCCTCCGGCTCCGCCTGCGCCGGGTGCTCCGGTGGGTGATGAGGCTGGTGTGGTGGCGCCTCCGGCGCCGGGTGCGCCGGGTGCTCCGGTGGGTGATGAGGCTGGTGTGGTGGCGCCTCCGGCGCCGGGTGCGCCGGGTGCTCCGGTAGGTGATGAGGCTGGTGTGGTGACGCCTCCGGCGCCGGGTGCGCCCGGGACTCCGACCGTCAGCACGGTCGAGACGTTCTCACCGCCCGCTCCGCCGGCCCCGGGCACACCGTCGTCCGGCACGGTGGAGACCTTCTCGCCGCCTGCCCCTCCGGCACCCGCTACTCCGGCGGGCTCGTCGGTCGAGGTGGCGTCGCCGCCGGCTCCGGGTGTTCCGGGTGGGCCTGCCGGTGGCGAAGTGAATGTGGCGGCTCCTCCGGCCCCGGGTGTGCCTGGCACACCGGTGCACTCCTCGCTCGAGGTGGCGACGCCGCCGGCACCCGGCGTTCCCGGCGTGCCGATCGAGGCGTCGTCGAGCGTGGTGACACCTCCGGCTCCGGGTGTGCCGGGTGTGCCTGCTGGTGGTGAGGTGAGTGTTGCGACGCCTCCGGCTCCGGGTGTGCCGGGTGCGCCGGTGGTCAGCGAGGCCGGGGTGGCGACGCCTCCGGCTCCGGGTGTGCCGGGTGTGCCTGCTGGTGGTGAGGTGAGTGTTGCGACGCCTCCGGCGCCGGGAGTGCCTGGTGCACCGGTGAATTCGTCGCTCGACGTGGCCACACCGCCGGCGCCGGGTGTGCCGGGTGTGCCTGCTGGTGGTGAGGTGAGTGTTGCGACGCCTCCGGCGCCGGGAGTGCCTGGTGCACCGGTGAATTCGTCGCTCGACGTGGCCACACCGCCGGCGCCGGGTGTGCCGGGTGTGCCCGCTGGAGGTGAGGCGGGTGTCGTGACGCCGCCCGCTCCGGGTGTTCCGGGTGCTCCGGTGGTGGGGGAGGCCGGTGTTGCGACACCTCCCGCTCCCGGTGTGCCGGGTGTGCCTGCCGGTGGCGAGGCGGGTGTCGTGACGCCGCCGGCTCCGGGTGTTCCGGGTGCTCCGGTGGTGGGGGAGGCCGGTGTTGCGACACCTCCCGCCCCGGGTGTGCCGGGTGTGCCTGCCGGTGGCGAGGCGGGTGTCGTGACGCCGCCCGCTCCGGGCCCGTCCGGCGCACCGATCGATGCGGCCGCCGCAGCGGTGGCGCCCCCGGCGCCACCTGCCGCACCGGTTTTCGGTGACGCCGGTGCCATCGCTGCGGGTGGCCCCGGTGGCGGTGCTCCGGTTGAGGGTGCCGGGGGAGCTGTCAGTGCGGGCGCGGGTGGCCCGGGTGGCGGTGCTCCGGTTGAGGGTGCCGGGGGAGCTGTCGGTGCGGGCGCGGGTGGCCCGGGTGGCGGTGCTCCGGTTGAGGGTGCCGGGGGAGCTGTCGGTGCGGGCGCGGGTGGCCCAGGTGGCGGTGCTCCGATTGATGCGGCTGCCGCGGCTGTCGCGCCGCCGGCTCCGCCCGCACCCGGTGCGCCGATCTTCGGCGAGGCCGGCGTCGCAACCCCGCCGGTGCCGGGTGCTCCCGGTGGTGGGGGTGCGGTGCCTGCCGGTGTGGTGGCCCCGCCGGTGCCGGGCGTTCCCGGTGGCGGGGGTGCGGTGCCTGCCGGTGTGGTGACCCCGCCGGCGCCGGGTGGTCCCGGCACGCCCGCGATCACGACGGTGCCCGGCGCGACACCGGGGACTCCGCCGGTGCCGCCCGCGTCGACCGGCAGCCCGGTCAACGCGGGTACGCCGACGTCACCCGGCACACCCGGAACGTCTGTCGGCGGACCGGTTCCCGGCAACAACCCGGTTCTACCGCCCGCTCCGGGAGGATCCACCAGCGTCAACACCGGCACGCCGAGGTCGCCGATCCCCGGAACACCCGGCAGCTCGGTGGCGCTCGAAGATCTGCTGACGCCGCCCGGAGTGATCCGCTCGGTTCAGGGCGCCACGTCCTCGGTCGCCGGCATCCTGCCTCCGCCGCCCGCCCCGGTGCCCGGTGGTGCCGGATCGGTCAGTGTGGGTGTCCCCGCGCCGCCCGACCCGTTCACCCCGCTCGCCGCGACGAGCCTGTCGAATCTGGTGGCGCCGCCGTCGCTGAGTATCCCGTCGATCCCGGGTCTGCCGGTGCCGTTGCCGAGTGAACTGCCCACGCCGTCGGACCTGCTCTGCGTCGGCACGGATTGGTCGGCGACGCAGGGTGATTCGGCTGCCGCTCCGGTAAACGCCGAGATCCCGCGGGCACTGGTCACGGGTACCGCCCCGGTCGGTGACCGACGTGACCGGTGGGACACCCGGTAACGACGCCGCGGGCGACCTCGCCGCCCGTCCTCCCGCCACCGGGAGTGCGGGCGGCCCGGCTCGCTTCGAGCACGGGCGTGTCACACGTGCGCCTGGGGCTTGCGGCCTGTAGCCGCACTCACCTGCCCGCCACGTGCATTGAACCGCAGAACTCCCGGCTGCCTCAGGCCTCCGAAGTCTGTGCGTCGGCGACCAGGTTCGTGGCGACCTTGATCAGCGGAACGTTGCTGTCCTGAGACAGCTTGCGCAGCAACTCGAACGCCTGAACGGCGTCCACGCGGTAGCGCTCCATGATCATGCCCTTGGCCTGGCCGATCACGTCCCGACTGGCCAGCGCCCGGCGGAACTGTTCTTCGCGGCGCGCCGAGTTCCATGCCACCGACGAATGTGCGGCGAAGATCAGTCCGAGAGTGCGCGACTCGTCCGTGAAAGCCCCCCCACTTTCGGAATAGATGTTGAGCGCACCCAACGTCTCCCCGGCGATGAACAGCTGGAACGCCATGATCGACCGGACAGGTGTCTCGGCCAGCGCATCACGCCGATAGTTCGGGAAGCGCTCGTCGGTCTCCAGATCGCGGACGTGGACGGTCTTTTCGTCCCATGCCGCGGTCAGACACGGCCCTTCCAGATGACGCTGCTGGATCTTGTCCAGCAGCAGCGGCCAATGGTGGGTCGCTGCCGGGGTTTCGATCTGTTTCGCGTTGCGAGTCAACGTGATTCCGGCGTACTGAGCACCCGGGATCTCCGCGGCGGCGAGTTCGGCCAATTCGGCGACCACGGTCTCTGAGTCGGTGTCAGGCCTGTTGTGCAGGCCCTGCACCAGCTCGGCCACACGCAGGTGCGCAGCCTCCATGGCAGCTGGATCGCTCATCCCTCACCGTCCGATACTCACGCGTCAATATGGCTCTTAAGGCTACCGCCGAGCCCGACGGTCGGTGCGGGCATGCGGAATGTCGCTATTGTGACCGTTTGGCGCGGTAGCCGTCATACCGGAAGGCCGGGCCGGCGCCCGTCCGGCAGCCTTTCCGTTCCGGGCAGCGCGCTGCCAGCGAAATCGGAGGCACTCGGTCAAAGCGCCCGCAGGTACCGGTTGGTGATCACCCGCTGCACCAGCGAGGTCACCGGGGAAGCCAACCGACTCCACCATGTCGCGTGCCGGGAGAACGCGGTCACCTCCGCGTGCACGAGATCGGTGGCGGGGTCGTAGCGCACGAGGAAGAGTTCCTCTCCAGACTCGGCGTGGCCGGGCAGCGTGCCGTAGGCGAAACCGCGACGATCGGGCTCGTCGACGACGTAGACGACCCGGCACGGGGCGATCACCGGTCCCAGATGCACCAGCACCTCGGCGCCGACGGTTGCCACCGGCGCCGTGGCCTCCACCCGCAGCCCCGCCCCGCGCAGCATCCCCCAGCGCATGCCTTCGGCGGCGGCCCGCTCGAACCGGTCACGGCCGCGTCCGATCACCGACGACTTGTGCAGATGGTGGTAGCCGCCGGGCATGTCCGAGGCGGTCGCCCCCACCTCCGGATAGGTCAGCGCCGTGGCGGCCAGGTCGGTCAGTCTCACCATGTCAGCTTGTCATCGCCCGCGTACCGTCGGAGCGGTGACTGCCGCGAACGCACCGACCTTCACCCTCGGCGGCGACCTGACTGTCCACCGACTCGGCTTCGGCGCTATGCGCCTCACCGGTCCCGGCGTGTGGGGCCCGCCCGCCGACCGCGACGAATGCCTGCGGGTACTGCGCCGGGCGGTCGAACTCGGCGTCGACTTCATCGACACCGCGGACTCCTACGGCCCGTACATCTCCGAGGACCTCATCCACGAAGCGCTGCACCCCTACGACGGTGTCGTCATCGCGACCAAGGCGGGCCTGTTGCGGACCGCGCCGGACGTGTGGGAGCCGCTAGGGTTTCCGGCCTACCTGCGGCAGGAATGCGAGATGAGTCTGCGCAGGCTGGGGGTCGACACCATCGACCTGTTCCAGCTGCACCGCATCGACCCGAAGTTCCCCGCCGAAGACCAGGTCGGTGAGCTGGCGGAGCTCCAGAAGGAGGGCAAGATCCGGCACGTCGGCCTTTCCGAGGTCGACACCGACCAGCTCGCCGCGGCGCGCCGGGTCACCGTGATCGTGTCCGTACAGAACAAGTACAACCTCACGATGCGCGACTCGGAGCCTGTGCTCGACGTGTGCGAAGCCGACGGCATCGCGTTCATCCCGTGGTTTCCGCTGGCCGCGGGTCCGCTGGCGGCTCCCGACGGCCCGCTGCAGCGGATCGCGGCCGACCATGGGTGCTCCCCGTCGCAGCTGGCGCTGGCCTGGCTGCTCAAGCGTTCGCCGGTGATGCTGCCCATCCCGGGAACCTCGAAGGTCGCCCATCTGGAGGAGAACGTGGCGGCCGCGCAGATCGAGCTGACCGACACCGAGTTCGAGACACTGAGCAACGCCGGCGCCGCCGCGAGTTGAGCAACCAATACGGTGAGCGGGTGAGCACCAACAAAGCTGCCGACGCCCGCGTCGGTACTGGTTTCGACGCCCGCGTCGGTACTGGTTTCGACGCCCGCGTCGGTGGCGGGTTCAACCCGCCCGAACCCACCAACCGCGGCGGCCCGGACTACGGGCGGTTCGTCGAAGCGGTCCGCACACTGCAGGACCATGCCCGCGCTGCGGACGCGCCCGACGCGGTGATCACTGAGGCCGCCGACCTGATCGAGAAGGTCTCGGCGCTGCTGGCGCCGTACGACGCCGACGAATGGTCGTCGCCGTCCGGCCGGCGGATGGACCTGCCCAACCGCGGCAACATTCTCAGCCCGCCGATCGACCTGCACCTGACCGAGGACGGCCGCGTCGCCGGCACCGCCCGGTTCCGTCGCTACCACCTGGGCCGCAACGGCGCCGCGCACGGCGGCGCGGTGGCCCACCTGTTCGATTCCCTGCTGGGGTTCACCGCGTTCAAACTCAGCGGCAACAAGGCCCAGCGCACCGCCTTCCTGCACGTGGACTACCGCAAGATCGCGCTGATCGGCGCCGAGCTCCAGGTCGAGGCCCGGATCGACGACATTGTCGACCGGAAGATCTTCGTGTCGGGCAGGCTTCTCGACGGTGACGACGTGCTGGCCGACGCCCATTCTCTGTTCGTCACGTTGAAACCCGGGCAGCCGTGAGCGAGCGCGGCGGGGTACGCGGACTCACCCGCAGGTGGGCGCGCTGGAGAGACCGGCTGCGGGACCGCCGGGGCCTCGATCTCGCCTACCGCATCGCGGTCGGTGTGGTCGGGCTCCTGGTGCTCGCCGTCGGAATCCTGGCGATTCCGTACCCCGGCCCAGGCTGGGCCATCGTCTTCCTGGGCCTGGTGATCCTGGCCACCGAGTTCGAGTGGGCACATCGCCTGCTGAAATTTGCACGCTCCCGCTACGACGCCGCGATGGACTGGTTCAAACGTCAGGGCCTTTGGGTTCAAGCGCTCGGCGCGCTCTTCACCTTCGCGGTGGTGGTGGGCACGCTGTGGTTGCTGGGGGCGCTCGGTTTCGCCGGCGGATTGGTCGGGATGGACTACCCGTGGCTCAAGAGCCCTATTGGTATCGGGAGCTGAGGCCCAGCACCGATAGCATGGTCGCGATCGATCCACGACCCGCACCTGAGAGTTTGGAGAGCCCAGCGATGAGCGCCCCCGCCCGCCCCGCCCCCGCAGCCTCGATCCGGGTGGCTGCCGGGACGACCGCCGGGCAGGCGGTGCGTGACGCGGGCCTACCGTCCCGGGGGGCGCCCGACGCCATCGTCGTGGTTCAAGATCCCGAGGGCCGGCTGCGCGACCTGTCCTGGGTTCCCGACGCCGACGTCGAGGTGATCGCTGTGGCCGCCGACACCGAGGCCGGCCGCAGCGTGATCCGGCACTCGGCCGCCCATGTGCTGGCCCAGGCGGTGCAGGACATGTTTCCCGACGCCAAGCTCGGCATCGGCCCGCCGATCACCGACGGCTTCTACTACGACTTCGACGTCGCCGAGCCGTTCACCCCGGAGCATCTTGAGGCGCTCGAGAAAAAGATGCGCAAGATAGTCAAGGACGGTCAGCTGTTCGAGCGCCGGGTGTTCGAATCCATTGACCAGGCCCGCGAAGAGCTCGCCGCGGAGCCCTACAAGCTCGAGTTGATCGACGACAAGTCCCGCGCCGACGACCCGGAGGTCATGGAAGTCGGTGGCGACGAGCTGACCGCCTACGACAACCTCAATCCCCGTACCCGGGAACGGGTTTGGGGCGACCTGTGCCGCGGTCCGCACATTCCTACCACCCGCTACATCCCGGCGTTCAAGCTGACCCGCAGCTCGGCGGCCTACTGGCGCGGTGATCAGAACAACGCCAGCCTGCAGCGCATCTACGGGACTGCTTGGGAGTCCCAGGAAGCGCTCGACCGCCATCTCGAGCTGATCGAGGAAGCTCAGAAGCGTGACCACCGCAAGCTCGGCGTCGAGCTGGACCTGTTCAGCTTCCCCGACGAATTGGGTTCGGGTCTGCCGGTTTTCCACCCCAAGGGCGGTGTGGTGCGCCGTGAACTGGAGGAGTACTCGCGCCGCAAGCACATCGAGGCCGGCTACGAGTTCGTCAATACGCCGCACATCACCAAGGAACAGCTCTACATCACCTCCGGGCACCTCGAGTGGTACGCCGACGGCATGTTCCCGCCCATGCACATCGACGCCGAGTACAACGACGACGGCACGGTGCGCAAACCCGGTCAGGACTACTACCTGAAGCCGATGAACTGCCCCATGCACCATCTGATCTACCGGTCGCGGGGGCGCTCCTATCGGGAACTTCCGTTGCGGCTCTTCGAGTTCGGCAGCGTGTACCGCTACGAGAAGTCCGGTGTGGTCCACGGGCTCACGCGGGTGCGGGGCATGACCCAGGACGACGCGCACATCTACTGCACCCGCGAGGAGATGCGCGACGAGCTCGCCCGGCTGTTGCAGTTCGTCCTGGATCTGCTGGCCGACTACGGTCTCGACGACTTCTACCTGGAGCTTTCGACCAAGGATCCGGACAAGTTCGTCGGCTCCGACGAGATCTGGGAAGAAGCCACCGAAACCCTGCGTGAAGTGGCCGAATCCTCAGGGCTGCAGCTGGTGCCGGATCCGGGTGGCGCGGCGTTCTACGGCCCCAAAATCTCGGTGCAGGTGCGTGACGCACTGGGCCGGAGCTGGCAGATGTCGACCATCCAGCTCGACTTCAACATGCCCGACCGTTTCGAGCTGGAATACACCAGCCCCGACGGTTCCCGTCAGCGCCCGGTGCTCATCCACCGGGCGCTGTTCGGGTCGATCGAGCGGTTCTTCGGCGTGCTCACCGAGCACTACGCCGGAGCCTTCCCGGCCTGGCTGGCGCCGGTGCAGGTGGTCGGCATCCCGGTCGCCGACGACCACATCCCGTACCTGCAGGACGTGGCAGCCCGGCTGCGCGCGAACGGCATCCGCGCCGAGGTCGACACCAGCGACGACCGGATGGCCAAGAAGATCGTCAACCACACCAACCAAAAAGTGCCGTTCATGCTGCTCGCGGGCGACCGCGACGTCGAGGCCGACGCGGTGTCCTTCCGGTTCGGGGACCGCACCCAGATCAACGGGGTGCCGCGGGACCGAGCGGTCGAGACCATTGTCGAGTGGGTGCGTCGGCGCGAGAATGCCACGCCCACAGCCCAACTCGTCGAGGTCAATGCTGAAGCGGGCGAGGGGTGACGTGGATCCCGAGGACACGATCGTAGACCGCGGCGTTGGGGACCCGGACCGTCTGCAGCGGCTGTGGACGCCGCACCGGATGACCTACATCGTCGACGCGGTCAAACCCGGATCGGCGTCGTCGGCGGAGCCGTTCACCGACATCCCGACCATGTCCGACGAGGACGGATTGGTGGTCGCTCGCGGGGAACTGGTGTACGCGGTGCTCAACCTGTACCCGTACAACCCGGGTCACCTGATGGTGGTGCCGTACCGGCGGGTGGCCGAACTGGAGAACCTGACCGACGACGAGAGCGCCGAGCTGATGGCGTTCACCCAGAAGGCCATCCGCGTGATGAAGGCGGTGTCGCGCCCGCACGGTTTCAACGTCGGCCTGAACCTCGGCACTTCGGCGGGCGGATCGCTGTCCGAACACCTGCACATGCATGTCGTGCCGCGCTGGGGCGGGGACGCCAATTTCATCACCGTGATCGGCGATTCCAAGGTGATCCCACAGCTGCTGCGCGACACCCGCAAGTTGCTGGCCACCGAGTGGGACAGGCAGCAGTGAGCGACTTCTACCTGATGACCCGCGCCGCCTACGCCAAGTTGTCGCGGCCGGTGGCCAAGGGGGCCCTCAAGCTGGGACTGACGCCCGACAGCGTCACGATCCTGGGTACCGCAGGCTCGGTACTTGCCGCGCTGACCCTGTTCCCGATCGGGCAGCTGTGGTGGGGCGCGGTCGCGGTCTCGTTCTTTGTGCTCGCCGACATGCTCGACGGCGCGATGGCCCGGTTGCGCGGCGGCGGCACCCGCTTCGGGGCGGTGCTGGACGCCACCTGCGACCGCATCAGCGACGGCGCGGTGTTCTGCGGTCTGTTGTGGTGGGCCGCATTCGGGTTGCACAGCACGCACCTGGTGGTCGCGACGATGATCTGCCTGGTCTCATCGCAGGTCATCTCCTACATTAAGGCCCGTGCGGAGGCCAGCGGGCTGTCCGGCGACGGCGGTTTGATCGAACGGCCCGAGCGGCTGGTCATCGTGCTCGTCGGCGCCGGACTGTCGGATCTGCCGTTCTTCCCGCTGCCCTGGTTGCTCGATGTGGCGATGTGGGTGCTGGCGGTGACCAGCGTGGTGACGGTGGGGCAGCGGTTGCACAGCGTGCGGACTTCCGCGGCGGCGATGGATCCGCTCCCGGTGCCCGAAGCCGGCGACACGCCGGAGGCCACCGACCAATGACGGAGCACCCGGTCGGGTCGGGACACGGCATCGGGCGACTGTTGTCGGTGCCGTCGACGTTGAGTGGCCACCTGACCGACTGGGGGTATGCCGCGGGCTGGCGTCTGGTGCGCGCGGCCCCGGAGGTTTTGGCGCGCAACACCTTCGACGCCGGAGCGTGGTGGGCGTCGCGCAACGGCGGGCCTGAGCAGCTTCGCAGGAACCTGGCCCGGGTGGTCGGCACGGCGCCCCACGACGTCCCCGCGGATCTGATGCGCGCCTCGCTGGCGTCCTACGCCCGGTACTGGCGGGAGGCGTTCCGGCTGCCCGCGATGGACCACGAGGATCTGGCCAGCCGCCTGCACGTCAACGACATCGAGCTGCTGTGGTCGGCACTGGAGGCCGGCCGTGGGGCCGTGCTGGCATTGCCGCACAGCGGGAACTGGGACATGGCCGGGGTGTGGCTGGCCCAGCACCACGGCACCTTCGCGACGGTTGCCGAACGGCTCAAACCCGAGTCGCTGTATCACCGGTTCCTGGCCTACCGCGAAAGCCTCGGGTTCGAGGTGGTGCCGCTGTCCGGAGGTGAGCGGCCGCCGTTCGACGTGCTGCGGGACCGGCTGCGCGACAACGGTGTGGTGTGCCTGATGGCCGACCGCGACATGACGCGCACCGGCGTCCCGGTCGACTTCTTCGGCGAGCCGAGCAGGCTCCCCGCGGGCCCGGCCAAACTCGCGCTGGCGACCGGGGCGGCGCTGTTTCCGGTGCACTGCTGGTTCGAGCCGGACGACTGGGGCATGCAGGTCTACCCGGAAGTGGACACGTCCTCGGGGGACGTCATCGCGATCACCCAGGCCCTGGCCGACCGGTTCGCGAAGAACATCGCCGCCCACCCCGAGGACTGGCACATGATGCAGCCGCAGTGGCTGGCCGACCTCTCCGACGAGCGCAGGGCCCGCCTGGAGGCTTCCCCGTGAGCGCTTGCGCGACGAAGCGACGACGCTGATGCGGATCGGGATGGTGTGCCCGTACTCGTTCGACGTGCCCGGCGGAGTGCAGTCGCACGTGCTGCAGCTGGCGGAGGTGCTGCGCGGCAGCGGCCACGAGGTCAGTGTGCTGGCGCCCGCGTCACCGGAGGCGGGGGACTCGCTGCCGGACTTCGTGGTGTCCGGAGGCCGGGCCGTACCGATCCCGTACAACGGCTCGGTGGCGCGGCTGCGGTTCGGCCCGGCCACCCACCGCAAGGTCAAGAAGTGGCTTCAGCAGGGCGACTTCGATGTGTTGCACCTGCACGAACCGAACGCCCCCAGCCTGTCGATGCTCGCGCTGAACATCGCCGAAGGCCCGATCGTGGCGACCTTCCACACGTCGACGACGAAGTCTCTGACGTTGTCGGTGTTCGAACCGATCCTGCGGCCGATGCACGAGAAGATCGTCGGCCGGATCGCGGTGTCGGATCTGGCACGGCGCTGGCAGATGGAAGCGCTGGGCAGCGACGCCGTCGAGATCCCCAACGGCGTCGACGTGGCCTCCTTCGCCTCGGCGCCCCTGCTGCCCGGGTATCCGCGGCCGGGCCGCACCGTGCTGTTCCTGGGGCGGTTCGACGAACCCCGAAAGGGCATGGCGGTGCTGCTGGCAGCGCTGCCCGCGCTGGTGGCCCGGTTCGAGGACGTAGAGATCCTGGTGGTCGGCCGCGGCGATGAGGGCGAGCTGCGCGCGCAGGCGGGACAGTTGGCCCCTCACCTGCGGTTCCTCGGGCAGGTCGACGACGCGGAGAAGGCGTCGGCCATGCGCAGCGCCGACGTGTACTGCGCCCCCCACACCGGCGGGGAGAGCTTCGGCATCGTGCTGGTCGAGGCGATGGCCGCCGGCACCGCGGTGGTGGCCAGTGATCTCGACGCGTTCCGGCGGGTGCTGGTCGACGGCGAGGCCGGCCGACTGGTGGCTGTCGATGACCCCGCGGCCCTGGCCGATGGGCTGATCGCGATGCTGTCGGACGACGCCGCGCGGGCGCGTTACATCGACAACGCGACGCAGGCGGTGCAGCGGTACGACTGGTCGGTGGTGGCGCGCCAGATCGTGCGGGTGTACGAGACCGTCGCCGGGGCCGGGGTGAAGATCCAGGTCGCGTCGTGATTCCGTGGGTGACCGCGGTCATGGTCGCGGTGCTGGTCGCGCTGATCCTGTTGATCGCCGGCTGGGCCTATCAGACGGCCAACCGGTTGGACCGGCTGCACGTGCGCTACGACCTGTCGTGGCAGGCACTCGACGGGGCGTTGGCCCGCCGGGCCGTGGTAGCCCGCGCGGTGGCCGTCGAGGCGCACGGCGGAGGACCGGAGGGCAAGCGGCTCGCCGCGCTGGCGGACGCCGCCGAGCGGGCCGCCCGCCCGGCCCGGGAATCCGTCGAGAACGAGCTGTCGGCGGCCCTGGCGCGGGTGAACCCCGCGTCACTGCCGTTGCCGCTGGTGGCCGAACTCGCCGACGCCGAGGCGCGCGTCGTGCTGGCCCGCCGCTTCCACAACGATGCGGTGCGCGACACCCTCGCCCTGCGGGAGCGCCCCCTGGTGCGCGCGCTGCGCCTCGGTGGAACCGCCTCGCTGCCAACCTATTTCGAAATCGCCGAGGGCGGCGAGCGGTCGGCCCGCGAGCCTGCGCCGGTGAGCAGACGGATCTCGGCGCGGGTGGTGCTGCTCGACGAGCACGGTGCGGTGCTGCTGTTGCGCGGATCCGATCCCGCTGCCGCGGGCGGGGACGGGCCCCCGCCGCGGTGGTGGTTCACCATCGGCGGTGCGGCCCAGGTGGGGGAGTCGCTGGCGCAGGCCGCGGTGCGGGAACTGCACGAGGAGACCGGACTGCTGGTGGCGCCCGACGTCATCACCGGCCCGGTGTGGCGCCGTGACGCCGTCATCGACTTCAACGGGGCGGTGATCCGCAGCGAGGAGATGTACTTCGTGCACCGCACCACACGGTTCGAGCCGTCGGACGCGGGCCGGTCCAGGCTGGAGCGCACCTACATTCACGGTCACCGCTGGTGCGATGCGACAATGATCGACAAGCTGGTCGCCAACGGTGAGACCGTGTACCCCTTGCAGCTGGGCGAGCTTCTGGACGAGGCGAACGCGCTGGCCGACGCACCGGGTGCGTCGGCGGACGGCCCCCTGAAGTCCATCCGCTGACCTGAGTTGTATCGCTGCTCATGTCCGAGCGGATCGAATCGATTTGCGGCCACACCTAGACTGGATCAGTAGCGATTGAAGGAGAAAGCAGTGGAATCCGAAATGTCCGGCGAAGGGCTCGGGGCTCCCACCCGCGGAACCGCGCGGGTCAAGCGCGGAATGGCCGAGATGCTCAAGGGCGGCGTGATCATGGACGTCGTGACCCCGGAGCAGGCGCGTATCGCCGAGGGCGCCGGCGCGGTCGCGGTGATGGCGCTAGAGCGGGTTCCCGCCGACATCCGGGCCCAGGGCGGGGTGTCGCGGATGAGCGACCCCGACATGATCGAGGGCATCATCGACGCGGTCACCATCCCGGTGATGGCCAAGGCGCGGATCGGGCATTTCGTCGAAGCTCAGATCCTGCAGAGCCTCGGGGTCGACTACGTCGACGAGTCCGAGGTGCTGACCCCGGCCGACTACACCAACCACATCGACAAGTGGAAGTTCACCGTGCCGTTCGTGTGCGGGGCGACCAACCTCGGCGAGGCGCTGCGGCGGATCACCGAGGGGGCGGCGATGATCCGCTCCAAGGGTGAGGCCGGCACCGGCGATGTGTCCAACGCCACCACCCACATGCGCAAGATCGGCGGCGAGATCCGCCGGTTGACCTCGCTGTCGGAGGACGAATTATATGTGGCGGCAAAGGAATTGCAGGCCCCCTACGATCTGGTGGTCGAGGTGGCGTGGGCCGGCAAGCTGCCGGTGACGCTGTTCACCGCCGGCGGCATCGCGACCCCGGCCGATGCGGCGATGATGATGCAGCTCGGCGCCGAGGGCGTGTTCGTCGGGTCGGGCATCTTCAAGTCCGGCAACCCGGCCGAGCGCGCGGCGGCGATCGTCAAGGCCACCACGTTCTACGACGATCCTGACGTGCTGGCCAAGGTGTCGCGCGGTCTGGGTGAGGCGATGGTCGGCATCAACGTCGACGACATCCCGGTGCCGCACCGCCTGGCCGAGCGCGGCTGGTAAGTGGCGATTGAAGAAATCCTCGATCTGGAGCAGCTCGAGGTCAACATCTATCGCGGCGGTGTCTTCAGTCCCGAATCCGGCTTCCTGCAGCGCACCTTCGGCGGTCACGTGGCCGGGCAGTCGCTGGTCTCCGCGGTGCGGACCGTCGACCCGAAGTTCCAGGTGCACTCGCTGCACGGCTACTTCCTGCGGCCCGGCGACGCGCGCGCGCCGTCGGTGTACATCGTCGAGCGCATCCGCGACGGCGGGTCGTTCTGCACCCGGCGGGTGAGCGCGATCCAGCACGGCGAGACCATCTTCTCGATGTCGGCGTCGTTCCAGACCGACCAGAGCGGCATCGAACACCAGGACGCCATGCCGTTCGCGCCGCCGCCGGACGACATCCCCGATTTCAAGTCCAGCAGCAAGGTGTTCGACGACGCCAGCTTCCGGCAGTTCGACGAATGGGATGTGCGGATCGTGCCGCGCGACCGGCTGGGGGTGCGTGAAGGCAAGGCCTCTCAGCAGCAGGTGTGGTTCCGGCATCGCGACCCGCTGCCCGACGACCACGTGCTGCACATCTGCGCGCTGGCCTACATGAGCGATCTCACGCTGCTGGGATCGGCGCAGGTCAATCACATCGAGGAGCGTGCTCATCTGATGGTGGCCTCGCTGGACCACGCGATGTGGTTCATGCGGGCATTCCGGGCCGACGAGTGGCTGCTCTACGACCAGTCCTCGCCGTCGGCGTGCGGTGGGCGCGCGCTCACCCAGGGCAAGATCTACAACCGGTACGGCGAGATGGTCGCCGCCGTGATGCAGGAGGGGTTGACCCGCTACACCCGCGACTTCACCCCGGGCCGAGGGTGAGCGCTCCCCAGGTCGGGGTGCTCGCGCTGCAGGGCGACACCCGGGAGCACCTGGCCGCACTGGAGGAAGCCGGGGCGCAGGCCCGCACCGTCCGTCGGCGCGCCGAGCTCGACGCGGTGGACGCGCTGGTGATCCCGGGTGGGGAGTCCACTGCGATGAGTCATCTCCTGCGCGAGTTCGAGCTGCTGGAGCCGCTGCGCGCCAGGCTCGCCGACGGGATGCCCGCCTACGGGTCCTGCGCGGGGATGATCCTGCTGGCCAGCGACATCGCCAACGCCGGGGTGCCCGGACGGCAGGCGCTGCCGCTGGGCGCCATCGATATGACGGTGCGCCGCAACGCTTTCGGGCGGCAGGTCGACTCCTTCGAAGAGGACGTCGACTTCGAGGGGCTGGACGGTTCGGTGCACGCGGTGTTCATCCGCGCGCCGTGGGTCGAGCGGGTCGGCGCAGGCGTCGAGGTGCTGGCCAGCGCGGCGGGCCATCCCGTCGCGGTGCGGCAGGGACGCACGATGGCCACGGCGTTCCACCCCGAAGTGACCGGCGACCGCCGCGTCCACAAACTCTTCGTCGCCTCCCTGTAGCGACGCCGCCGGTTCGCGTTAGCGCAGGGGCAGGCCGGTGAGGGCGCGGGCCATCACCAGTCGCTGGATCTCGCTGGTGCCCTCGAAGATCGTGAAGATCTTCGCGTCGCGGTGCATGCGCTCGACGGGGTACTCGCGCGTGTAGCCGTTGCCGCCGAGGATCTGGATCGCCTCGTCGGTCACGTACACCGCGGTCTCGCTGGCCACCAGCTTGGCCATCGACCCTTCGGCGGAGGTGAACTCCTTGCCGTTGCGGGCCATCCAGCCGGCGCGGTAGACCAGCAGCCGGGCGGCGTCGATGCGTGCCTTCATGTCGGCGAGCTTGAACGCGACGGCCTGGAACTCACCGATCTTGCGGCCGAATTGCTCACGCTCGCAGGCGTAGTCGCGGGCGTACTCGTATGCGGCGCGTGCCACCCCGACCGCCATCGCGCCGACGGTGGGTCGGGTGCGCTCGAAAGTGGCCAGTGCGGCCTGCCCGGCGGCCCTCTTGCCCTCGCGGACCTTGGCGATCCGCGCATCGAACTTCTCCTTGCCGCCGACGATCAGGCGGCCCGGGATGCGCACGTCTTCGAGGACCACCTCGGCGGTGTGGGAGGCGCGTATGCCGTGCTTGAGGAACTTCTGGCCCTGGCTCAGACCTGGCGTGTCCGGGGGGATGATGAACGACGCCTGACCGCGCGTGCCCAGCTCCGGGTGCACCGAGGCGACGACGACGTGGACGTTGGCGATGCCGCCGTTGGTGGCCCAGGTCTTGGTGCCGTTGAGCACCCATTCGTCGGTGGCCTCGTCGTAGCGGGCGCGCGTCAGGATCGACCCGACATCGGAGCCGGCGTTGGGTTCGGATGAACAGAACGCGGCAACCTTGGGATCGTCGACGGAGCCGAACATCTGTGGCACCCATTCGCCGACCTGCTCGGGGGTGCCGTTGGCGGCGACCGACGCCGCGGCCAGGCCGGTGCCCAGGATGGCCAGCGCGATGCCGGCATCACCCCAGAACATCTCCTCGAACGCAACGATCATGCCCAGACCGCTGGGTTCGGCGGCCTGCTCGGCGAAGAACTCCGTGGAGTAGAGACCGATCTTGGCAGCCTCTTGGATGATCGGCCATGGGGTCTCTTCGCGCTCGTCCCACTCCGCGGCCGCGGGCCGGACCACGTCGGCAGCAAACTCGTGAACCCACTTCTGCACATCCACCAAGTCCGGCGGCAGTTCCAGGGAGAACGTCATGCCTGGGTACCTTACTGCGGAGTAAGTTACTCGGCCAGCGAGTGTGGCTCAGCTAACAGCGTCGGCAAGTATTGGAAGAATCAGCTGGGAGTCGGACCGAACCGTGTTCAGGCTGCTGGTTCCGACCGACGCGTGCCGGAAGCCCATGATCGCCGGAGTGCGTGGATCCTGATCGTCGCTGGTCAGGGTGAGCTGCACCCGATGGCCGGCTCGGAAGCGGCGGGCATTGGGCACCAACGGGATTCGGTAGGTCACGGTATCGCCGACCGGTACGGCCACGGCGGTGTCACAGGGCAGCACCGGGGCGCCGTCGGTGCTGGCAGCCGCGTCGACGGAGCGCAGGCTGGCCCGAAGCCAGCCCGCGGTCACCTCGGTGATCTGATCATCGGGTCCGACGTCGCGCAGCGTCGCGATCCAGGCGGTGTCCGCGGCGGTGGCCGAGGCCTGCAGCCGCAACTCGATGTCGCCGACGAGGTCGAGGTCGCGCTCGAGTGGGGCGGAAGTCCAGCTCAGCGTCGGCGGCGGGTCGATCGGGCTGGCCTTCACTCGGTTGAGCCCGCCACCGAGGGTCAGGTATTCGCGTGCTCCGGGTTCGCCCTCATCGGCGCCGAGGGTGCCGTCGGCGCGTAGCGCCCAGTGCAGCGCAGTGGCGGCCGGTGGCCAGTTCGCGCTGGCGAGCCAGGTGTCGGCGCCCGGCAGGACGTAGCGCACCGGCGGGCCGTCCATGATGCCGGTGTCGGCGCCCTTGAGCCAGTGGTCGTACCAGGCCAGTGCCTCGCGGTGCAGGCTTTCCCACGGCCAGGTGAGCCCGAATTGACCAAGCATCGCCATCCGCACATTCGGGTTGGCCGATAACGCCTTCCATGCGGTGAAGGTCGAGGGCAGATGCAGCGGGACGTTCTCCCAGTCGCAGCCGAGATAGACCGGGATGTCGACGCGGTCCAGCAGCGGCAACAGGTTGCGTTCCTGCCACCACTGGTCGCGCAGGGGATGCCGGACCATGGCATCGAGCCAGAGGTCGTCCCACGGGTGTGGATTGTGGGGGAGTTGGAGCAGCCGACGCATCATCGTCACGGCGGCTTCCCCGTTCATCGTGGCCAACCTGCGATGTAACCGCGGCGTGTTCAGGATGCGGCGGGCGACGGCGAGGGCCGGATTGCGCCGCCAGAAAGCGTCGCTGCGGCCGGCGGTCAGTCCCATCATCGACAAGAACGGCGTGACGAACGACGAACTCGTCAGCCCATGGTGTGATGCGGCTTCGTAGAGGTCGGCGGTGGCCGCGATCGGGAAGATGGCTTTCAGGTGCGGTGGCCGCTCCACGGCGGCCTCCAGCTGGGCCATCGCGAAGTAGCTGATCCCGATCATGCCGACGTTGCCGTCGCACCACGGTTGGGCGGCTGTCCACTCGACGAGGTCGAAGAGGTCGCGGCGCTCCTGGGCGTCCATGAAGCCGAAGGTGCCGCCGGATCCGCCGGTGCCGCGCAGGTTGGCGATGACATGGACGTATCCGCGGGAGACCCAGAAGTACGTCGCCCCCGGCTTCGATGAAGCCCGCGGGGGCGCCCAGGTCCTGAATCTGCCGCGGATACGGCGACGCGGCGATCAGCGCCGGGAATCGTCCCACCGAATCGGGGTGGTGCACATCGGCGAGCAGGTCGACGCCGTCGCGCATGCCGACCCGTTGGTTTATGCGGTGGGCGATTCCGAACCGCGGCCGGCTCAGGTTGCGGTATGTGCGGCCGGTGTCCTGCGGGCCGTTGAGGGGGCGATCGACGCTGGGCATAGTCTCACGCTACGTTGAGACTAGTTTCACCACAACATGAATTTCACGCTACGATGAAACTCGTGCCCAAGATCCCGTCCGGCCCCCGGGACGAACGCGGTGTGCTGTCGCGGCGAATCCTCGTCGCCGCCCGCGCGGCGTTCGCCGCCACCGGCTACGCAGGAACGACGGTGCGCGCGGTGGCCCGGGCCGCCGAGGTCGACCCGGCGCTGGTGTACCACTACTTCGGGTCGAAGGAAGCGCTGCTCGACGCCGCTACCGACCCACCTCAGCAGTGGTTGGATAGCGTCGCCGCGACGTGGGCCACGCCGGCTCCCCAACTGGGGGCCGCCCTGGTGCGGCTGATGCTCAGTGCCTGGGCCGACTGCGAGATCGGCCCCGTGCTGCATGCGATCCTGCAGACCGCGGCACATGAGGCGGCCACCCGGGAAAAGCTGCGCCTGGTGGTGCAGCGGAGTCTGATGGGTGTCTCAGAATTAGGTGCCGACGACGCCGACCGACTGTTCCGTAGCGGCCTGATCTCTTCGCAGATCATGGGGCTGGCGATGATGCGCTATGTATGGCGCATCGAGCCGATCGCATCGATGGACGATGATGCGCTCATCGCGGCGGTGGCGCCGAATCTGCAGCGCTACATCCTCGAAGACCTGGGGTGAGTGGGTTCGGTTCACCCGAACACCCACGTAGACTGGTCGATCGGACTGACGACGTGACATTGACCAGTAGAACTCGAAGGAAGTAGCACCTCTATGAGCGGCCATTCGAAGTGGGCCACCACCAAGCACAAGAAAGCCGTGATCGATGCGCGTCGCGGTAAGAACTTCGCCAAGCTGATCAAGAACATCGAGGTCGCGGCGCGCACCGGCGGCGGAGATCCCGCCGGCAACCCGACACTGTATGACGCCATTCAGAAGGCGAAGAAGAACTCGGTGCCCAACGACAACATCGAACGTGCCCGCAAGCGGGGCGCGGGCGAGGAAGCCGGCGGCGCCGACTGGCAGACCATCACCTACGAGGGTTACGGACCCAACGGCGTGGCCGTGCTGGTGGAGTGCCTGACCGACAACCGCAACCGCGCCGCCGGCGAGGTGCGGGTGGCGATGACGCGTAACGGCGGCAGCATGGCCGACCCGGGTTCGGTGTCCTACCTGTTCACCCGTAAGGGCGTGGTGACCCTCGACAAGAACGGGCTGACCGAGGACGACGTGCTGGCCGCGGTGCTCGACGCCGGTGCCGAAGATGTCAACGACCTCGGCGACAGCTTCGAGATCATCTCGGAGCCAACCGATCTGGTCGCGGTACGCACTGCGCTGCAGGACGCGGGCATCGATTATGAGTCGGCCGAGGCGACCTTCCAGCCTTCGGTCAGTGTTCCGGTCGACGTCGAGGCCGCCCGCAAGGTGCTCAAGCTCGTCGACGCCCTCGAAGACAGTGACGACGTCCAGGACGTCTACACCAACATCGACATCCCCGACGACGTCGCCGCCGCACTCGAACAGGAGTGACCGCCGCGCGGTGACGCCCGGTCAGACCCCGGGCGGCAGGAACGACAGGTCGGTGCATTCGGTGAGCATCGCGGTCAGGCCCGCGCACACCGCGGCATCGGTGCGGGAATTCAACTCCTCGATCGCCTCGTTCGCGATAACCACGAGTTCGGTGACGCGACCCCGGATTCGATCGACCGCCCCCGAGCCCACCAGGACGCGCCGGGCCTCGGCGATCGCGGCGTCGTCGGCGTCCGCGTCGCCGACGATGCCGGTCAGGGTGCGCCGGTCCGGTGCGCTCGCCAGTTCCAGAGCGGTGCCCAGCAACTCGGTAGGTTTTCCGCCGCGGATGTCGTCGCCGACCCGCTTGCCACTTGCGGCCGTTGTGCTGAACACATCGGTCAGGTCGTCGCGCAGCTGAAAAGCCTGCCCTACCGCGCGGGCGAACTTCTTCAGGTGGGCCTCAATCGCTGGGGTCGCAGTCCCGGCGAGCGCGAGCCCCAGCTGCATCGGCCGCTCCACGGTGTAGCTGCTGGTCTTGTACCGCTGGATCTTCCCGGCCGCGGCCCAGGAGTAGTCACGCGCGGCCTGGGCCTGGAGCTCGAGGAGTTGGCCGGCGACCACCTCGACCCGCATTGCGCCGAAGGTCTGCCTGACGCGGCGGCGCGCGTCGGTGCCGAGCAAGCTGACCGCGCAGGCGACGGAGTCGTGCGCCGCCGACCACAGCAGGTCGCCGACAAGCAGTGCCATGTGGTCGCCGAACAGACGCGCATCACCCGTGCCGTCGTCGGCGCGGTGCCGGGAGGCCAGCGCCGCGCGCACCGACGGCTGTCCGCGCCGCACGTCGGAGTCGTCGATGACGTCGTCGTGAACCAGCACCGCGGCATGGAGCAGTTCGACCGCCGCGGCCAGGTGCACCAGCGGCGGGAGACCGGTGGCGGGCGGGCCGGCCGCCCGCCACGCCCAGAACATGAACCGGGGACGCAGCCGTTTACCTCCCGCCTTCACCGCCGACAGGCAGAGATCCGCCACCGGCTCCAGGTTGGCGTCGATCGATCGCAGTGGTGCGGCGACGGTGTCGCACACCGCCGCGCCCAGCTGGTCCTCCAGGGTCCCCAGGAACCTGGTCGTTGGTTGACACGGACTCGTTGGTTGGAACGGAGAAGCCACCGCGTTGTCGCCCACCACATCCTCGCTTTCTGAGCAGACCGGCGCGGCGAGTGTATGGGCAGTGGGGCCCCAGCGCTCGCCTGCGCAGCCGGTTGCCGGCACGACGCTGTAGATCCCTACATCCGTGCGGCGTCGGACTGTGCGCCCAAACCAGACTCGGCCGGTCCGGCTGCCGGGGCACCGCGCCCGTGCGCATACTTGCGTGAACTTTGGGGGTGACGAAAGGAAACCCGGATGGCCGGAAATGGTCAATTAGGCTCAGCGCCAACCGAACTCAAGCGCGAGTTCTCGTTGTGGTCGGCATTCGCGTTTGCGTTCGCGTTCATCTCGCCGATCGTGGCGATGTACGGCATCTACGGACTGTCGCTGTCCACTGCCGGGCCCGGGTTCTGGTGGACGTTCGTGATCGTCGGCGCCGGACAGTTCATCGTCGCGCTGGCGTTCGCAGAACTGGTGTCGCGCTGGCCGTTCGAAGGTTCCATTTACCAGTGGACCAAACGCCTGGCCGGGGAGGTGACCGGCTGGTTCGCCGGGTGGGTGTACATGTGGGCGCTGGTGATCATCATGGCCACGGTCGCCTACGGCGGCGCAGGGTTCCTGGCGGAGCTGGTCGGGATCGCGAGTCCGACCGCGGTGCAGCAGAGCATCATCGCGCTGCTGATTCTGCTGGCCGGCACCTGCGCCAACATCGCCGGCCGCGTCTTCCTGAAAACCCTGATGTTGGGCAGCATCATCGCCGAAATCGTGGCCTCGGTGGGGCTGGGCACCTACCTGCTGATCTTCCATCGCCACCACGGTCTCGACATCATCGTGCAGGGCATCGACCTCGGCAGCGGATGGTCGTGGGCCTATCTGTCGGGGCCGTTCCTGGCGGCCCTGGCCTTCACCAGCTGGTCGATCCTCGGCTTCGAAAGTGCCGGTGCGATCGCCGAAGAGGTCAAGGAACCGCAGCGAAACGTCCCCAAGGCCATGCTGTTCTCGGTGTCGTTCATCGCCATCGTCATCGCCTACGCATCGCTGGCGGTCACGCTGGCGGTGCCCGACTTCGACAAGATCACCTCCGGTGAGGTCTCCGATCCGGTCACCTACGTTCTCGGGACCGCGCTGGGCGAATCCTGGGTCAAACCGATCCTGCTGGCGTTCGTGATCGGCTTCCTGGCGAGCTTCCTGGCGCTGCAGGCCTCGGCATCCCGGGTCATCTGGGCCTTCGCCCGCGACAAGGTGCTGCCCGGCTCACGCGTGCTGTCGAAGTTGTCCAGGGCGGAGGCCCAGCCGGTCACCGCGATCCTCGTCACCACCGTGATCGGCGCCGTGGTCTACCTCATCTCCGCCACCGACGTCTACTCGGTGCTGGTCACCTTCACAGCGGGCGGCTACTACCTCGCCTTCCTGTTCCCGTTGGTCACCGGATTGGTTGCGCGCCTTCGCGGTACGTGGGTGCCGGGGCCGTGGCATCTGGGCAGGCTCAGCCTGCCGGTGGCGCTGATGGCCGTCCTCTGGGCGGGATTCGCGTTCCTCAACATCGTGTGGCCCCGCACGGTGTCGGACGCGTGGTTCATCAACTGGGCGTTCTTCGTGGCGATGGGCGCGATTCTCGCGCTCGGCATCGTGATCGTGAAGGTCCGCAAGGTCGGTCAGAGTCGGCCCGGCGCGCCCTCCGCGCCGGAGTCGACCCCGGAAACGGAACTCGTATGAGTGCCCCCGTCGCCGTGGTGACCGGCGCCGGCAGCGGCATCGGTGCGGCCATCGCCGCGCGGCTCGCCGAATGCGGGTGGACGGTCGCATCCATCTCCCGCGAACCCGCGCCCGACACCGACATGTGGTTGACCGCCGACGTCGCCGACGAACAGGCGGTGATCGATGCCGTGGCACAGATCGAGGCCACCCTCGGGCAGATCGACGCCGCGGTGATCTGTGCCGGTCACTACGAGGAGATCCCGGCACTGGACATCGATCCGGAGTCCTGGCAGCGGATGCTGCGGGTGCACGTCGGCGGGTTGGCCCACGTGTGCCGGGCGGTTCTGCCGCAGATGCGCCGGCGCACGCAGGGCCGGATCGTGGGGATCGCGTCCGAACGTGCCATCGGCGGCGGCAGCAACGACGCTCACTACGCCGCGGCCAAAGGCGCCGCGCTGTCGCTGTTGCGCAGTGTCGCCGCCGAGGTGGCGGCAGACGGGGTGATCGTCAATGCGGTCGCGCCGGGTCCCTGCGACACGCCGCTGCTGCCCGCCGACTCCTGGGAACGCGCCGAGGAGTTCCTCGAGTCGTTGCCCGCCCGGCGGATAGCCACACCGGTCGAGGTCGCCGAGCTGGTCCGGGCGCTGCTGGAAGACGATCTCTTCCTGTGCGGAGAAGTGTTGTCGGTCAACAGCGGAACGGTGATCTGAGCATGGGGACACAACAGCGGGTTCTCGTCACCGGGGTGGACACCGAGCTGGGTGCGGCCGTGCGGGACCATTTCCGTGCCGGTGGCGCGCGCACCGTCGGCACCTGCTCCGCTGCACCGGCGACCGCCTCCGGCGAGACGATCTCCGTCGTGGCGGACCCCGCCGACGGCGCCGCCGTACGGGCCGCCGTTGCAGCCGCCGCCGAGGCGATGGGCGGGATCGACACGCTGGTGACCGCGCACGGTCTGCCGCACGTCGCCACGGTCACCGCCCAGTCCATGGACGACTTCTGGGCGCACGTGGACAGCACTCTGACGGGCAGCTTCCTGTTCGCCCAGGCCGCCGCCGAGCAGATGCGCGACACGGGCGCGGGCGGCCGCATGGTGCTGACCGCCTCGCGCTGGCACATCGGTGCACCCGGTCTGTCCGCCGTCGCGGCCGCGGCGGGTGGCCTCGTCGCCCTGACCAAGTCGTTGACCCGCGACTTCGGCCGATTCGGAGTCGGGGTCAACGCCGTAGCCGTCGGTGCCGTCGCCTCGGAGTGGTCGGTGTGCGATGCCGCAGACGGTACTCCCGCGGCCGTACCTCCGATCGGTCGGCGGGGCACCGTCGCCGAGGTGGCCCGGACCATCGGTCTGCTCTGTCAACGCGAGCTCGGTGCGGCGGTGGGCCAGGTGGTCAACGTCGACGGCGGACTCTCTCGTAATCGCGTATAGGAAAGGCAATCAATGAACAACGACACCGGCCGGCCTCCCATCGTCGGCGCGGTCGACCCCCAGGTTCAACCGCGGTATGCGGGATGGACGACGTTCGCGCGGCTGCCAAGGCTGGAGGACGTCACGCGCGCCGACGTGGTCGTCGTCGGCGTGCCGTTCGACAGCGCGGTGACCTACCGTCCCGGAGCGCGGTTCGGCCCCAACGCGATTCGGCAGGCATCCCGGCTCATCCGCGGGTACAACCCCGAGCTGGACATCAAGCCGTTCGAGGTGTGCCAGTTCGCCGACGCCGGCGACATCGCGTGCAACCCTTTCGATATCGCCCAGGCGGTCGACCAGACCGCCCAGCAGCTGACCGCGCTGCAGGCCGACGGCACCCGCGCGGTGATCCTCGGCGGTGACCACTCGGTGGCGCTGCCTTCGTTGCGGGCGGTTCACGCCGCACACGGTCCGGTGGCCCTGGTGCATTTCGACGCACACCTGGACACCTGGGACAGCTACTACGGCGCCGACATCACCCACGGATCGCCGTTCCGCCGGGCCTTCGAGGAGGGGCTGCTGCTGGACAAGAACCTGCACATCGGCGTCCGCGGATCGATCTACGACAAGCAGGATCTCGTGGAGGACGCCAACTTCGGCTTCTCCTGCATCACCTGCCGCGACATCGACACGCTCGGCACCGAGGGGATGATCGAACGCGTCCGCGAGAGGGTCGGGGACGCGCCGGTGTACGTGTCGGTCGACATCGACGTGCTCGACCCTGCGCACGCGCCGGGCACCGGCACCCCCGAGGCCGGCGGGATGACCAGCCGCGAGCTGCTCGAGGTGATCCGCGGCTTTGACGGCGTCAACCTCGTCGGTGTCGACGTCGTCGAGGTGTCGCCGGCCTACGACCACGCCGAGATCACCGCCGTCGCGGCGGCCAACGTCACATGGGAATTCCTGTCCGTCTTCGGGAGAAAGGCACAACTTTGACCGCACTGACACCCGCGGGTCCGGTGTCGTGGCCGGAGGGGAAACGCTGTGCTGTGGCGTTCACCTTCGACGTCGATGCCGAATCACCACTGCTGACCACTGATCCCGCGTTCGCCGACCGGATGGGTGCGATGTCGCATCAGGCCTACGGCCCTCTGGTGGGCGTACCGCGCCTCCTCGGAATTCTCGACGAGTTCGGGGTTCGCGGAACGTTTTTCGTGCCTGGATACACCGCGCACCGGCACCCGGAGGCGATCCGCTCGATCGCCCGCGCCGGTCACGAGATCGCTCACCACGGTTACCTGCACGAGTCGCTGGTCGGCGTCGACGAGGACACCGAACGCGCGATCCTCGACCGTGGCCTGCGCGCGCTGGAAGAAGTAGCCGGTGTCCGGCCGTCCGGCTACCGGGCGCCGATGTGGGAGATGAATTGGCACACACCGAAACTGCTCGCCGAGTTCGGTTTCACCTACGATTCGACGCTGATGGACTCCGATCACCCTTATGAGCTGGCGGTTCCCGGAGCCGGGTCGCTCGTGGAGCTTCCGGTGAGCTGGGCACTCGACGACTGGCAGCAGTACTGCTTCGTTCCCGACTTCTCCGGCACGGGCCTGATCGAGACGCCGGCGAAGGCTGTCGAGTTGTGGCGCAGCGAGCTCGACGCCATGCGGGAGATCGGCGGCGCCTGGATTCTGACCAACCACCCGTTTCTCAGCGGCCGGCCCGGACGGGCCGCCGCGCTGCGCGAGTTCGTCGCCGACGTATGCGGCATGGACGACGTCTGGGTGGCCGGAATGGCCGAGATCGCCGATCACGTGCGCGCCCAGCGGCTGACCCCCCGTACATTGACCCGACCCGAGTTCGACCCGGTCACAGCCCGACCGACAGGAGAGCGACGATGAATCACGATGCACTGACCCCGGACAAACTGCGTGCGGCCTATCAGCACGTGTGGTTCGTGGTGGCGAGGTCCCAGGACATCGACACCCCGCAGTCCGCGACGCTGCTGGACCACAACCTCGTGGTGTTCCGCGACTCCACCGGCGCGGCGCGGGTCACCGACCGCCGTTGCATACACCGCGGCGGCAACCTCGCCGACGGCAAGGTGGTGGGCGAGGGCATCGCGTGTCCCTACCACGGCTGGCAGTTCGACGGCGGCACCGGCGTCTGCAGCCGCATCCCGTCCCTGCCCGAGGACGGGCGCATCCCGCCCAAGGCCGCCATCAAGTCCTATCCGGTGATCGAGCGCTTCGAGCATGTCTGGACCTGCCTGGGCGACCCCGTCTTCGACCTGCCCAACCCGCCGGAGCTCGACGGTCTCGAACTGAGTTGGCGCGCAGCAGAACCCATTCACGCCAACTGCGGATTCATGGCCGCCACCGAGAACTTCCGTGACATGGCGCATTTCCCGTTCGTGCACGCGCCGTCGATGGGCGACGTGAACCCGGTCGTCACCGATCTCGACGTCAAGCGCGAAGGACGTGAGGTTTGGGCGTCGTATTTCTATCGGCAGGTCCCCGATTCGGATTTTTCCGACGTCGGTGACGCCTGGATGCACTACCACTCGTACGCCCCGGGTATCGCGACCATCCTGTACGACTTCGGCCCCGAAACCGGCAAGCGCTACCTCGTCGACTTCCCGTCGCCGGTCAGCTACGACAAGTGCATCATCTTCTGGGGCGTGGCCACCGACAAGGACTTTCGCGGCGGCACCGTCGACGAGATCCTGGAGGTCGAGACCAAGGTCTTCAACGAGGACACCCCCGTCCTGGAGGGCCTTGAACCCAAAGAGGTGCCGCTGGCCGGGCAGGCCGTGGAGGTGTCCGCGCCCGCGGACATCTACACGCTGAACTACCGGCGGGCCACCCAATTCGCCGTGCAGACCATCCAGCAGGCCCGCGATCCGGAGTTGGTTGCGACCAACGGTCACGCACCGCAGTGAGGCTGCGAGTCACCCAACTGCGCCTGGAGGCCGACGCCGTCATCTCCGTCGAGCTGCGAAGCCCGACCGGGGGGCGGCTCCCCGACTGGAGCGCCGGGGCTCACATCCCCGTCACGCTCCCGTCGGGGGCGGTGCGCCAGTATTCGTTGTGCGGGTCCGCCGATGACCCGCACAGCTACACCGTCGCCGTGCTGAAGGTCGACGGCGGCCGCGGCGGGTCCCGGGAAGTCCACGACCGGCTACGCCCGGGCGACGTGCTGGAGGTGGGGGAGCCGCGCAACGATTTCGCCCTGGTCGACTCGCCGCGCTATCTGCTGCTGGCCGGGGGCATCGGGATCACTCCGATCCTGGCGATGGTCGAAGCACTGCAAGCCCGGCCGCTGCCGCCCCCGGTGACGGTGGTCTACGGCGGACGCAGCCGCGCCGCCATGGCGTTCACCGACCGCCTGGCCGGGCGCGACTTCGTCCAGCTCTATCCGCAGGACGAAGTCGGTCTGCCCGACATCGAACGCGCCTTCGCCGACAGTCCGGCGGGCACGGCGGTGTACTGCTGCGGGCCGCCGGCGATGCTCGCGGCGGTCAAGCAGATCAGCACCCGCTACCCGGACATGCCGCTGCACGTCGAACAGTTCACCGCCGCGACCCCGGCCTTGGAGGCGAGATCCGAGGACGGGGCGTTCGAGGTCGAACTGGCCCGCACCGGCGTCACGGTCCGCGTCCCGCAGAACCAGAGCGTGCTCGACGCGGTCCTCGCCGTGGCACCCGACACCCCGTTCTCGTGCACCAGCGGCTTCTGCGGGACCTGTGAGACCAAGGTGCTCGCCGGTGACGTCGACCACCGTGACGAGCTGCTCAGCGACGCGGAGCGGCGGACGAACAGCTCGATGATGATCTGCGTGTCGCGCTCGCAGTGCGGGTCCAAGCTCACGCTCGACCTGTGACGGCGCGCTCCGGCGCTTAGACTCCGCTGGCATGGCAGTGCGAGCGGCGCGATGACGACGAGCGAACGGAGCGCCGAGGAGAGTGCGACGACCGTGAAAGGGCCTCACGACGGCACGGTCAGCGTCGGGGAGCTGCTCGCCGAACCCAGCCTGCACGTCGAGATCGTGACGCCGATCGACGATCTCGACCGGCCGATCCGCTACGTCTATCCCACCGAGCTCGCCGACCCATCGCCGTACCTGATCGGCGAGGAGCTGATCCTCAGCGTCGGCGTGCCGGTGGCCGGGCAGCCGGACGCGGCCGTGCTTCGATACGTCGACATCCTGGCAGAGCGCGGCGTGGCGGGGCTGGTGATCGGGCTCGGCGACGTGTTCGACGAGCTGCCCGAGCCTCTGGTGCAGGCGTGCCTGGGCCGAAACCTGCCGCTGCTGGTCCAGCGGCCGGCGGTGCCTTTCCGCCGTATCGTCGACTGGGGCGAGTCCCGGCGGGCCGCCGATCGTGACGTCGATGCCCGGGAACGCGACCTCGGATCGATGTTGCGGTGGTTCATCGCGGGCACGCTGGGCGTCGGTCCGGTCGAGGCCGCGCTGGCGCGCCACGGACTCAGCGAGGCACCGGTGGCGGTGTGCGCGTTCCCGTCTGAGGGGCATGCGGACGTGCACGCGCTGGTCGACCGCCACCGCGGGGCGGTGGCCCTGCTCGATGACCGCATCGTGGCGCTGTGCCCGCAGACTCCGGAACTTCGTGCCGATCTGGCCGCATCGCCGTTGGTCTGTGGGGTGGCGCTGGGCGCCGACGCCCAGTCGATGGCGCATGCGATCCCGGAGGCCCTCGAAGCGCTCCACGAGGCGGGTCGCCGGCAGCGCACTGTGCACATCGATGAGATCGCCACGCTCGAAGGGTTGTTGGCGGCGGTGCCGAAGGTGCGACTGGTCCCGTTCGTCCATAGGCTGCTGGGACCGCTGGTCGACCACGACAGGGTCAACAACTCCTTCCTGGTGGCCTCATTGGAGGCGTTCCTGGCCCCCGGCAACGACATCGGCGCCGCGGCCGGTCAGTTGTACGTGCACGTCAACACGCTGCGCAACCGGCTGGCCAAGATCGCCGAGCTGACCGACGCCAACCCGCTCGACGAGAGCGATCGCATCAATTTCCGCATCGCGCTGTGGGCCGCCCACAACATGGGGATGGAGGAGCGCGGCGAACCGGACGGCGCGACGCCTGTTCCGGGACCGAACACCCTCCGGCACAAGGTTTTTACGCCTTCATCCCGGCAACGGCGGTAGCCCCGCAGCTGTAGCCGGCCACAACGGCACACCCGTGTGTTGTCGTGTTGTCCATCTGCTGCGCACACACCCGCGTGGCTGGGTAGGGTGGCGTTCATCCCCGCTTCTCTCCTTCGACCACCAAGGGAAATGCTTTGATCCTCTATGCATTTCGGTGCCGATCCGGTTGTGGAATCACTCGGCAGATGCATTCGATGGCGAGTCGCCCCGATGAAATCGAGTGCCCGACGTGCCGGGGGATGGCACGCCGGATGATGGGCACGCCGCACCTGGGACGTTCGGGCAGCACCGCGATGGCACTGCAGGACGCCACCCGTAGTTCCGCCGATACCCCCGCTGTTGTCGCGGCGCCGCCTCGGGGCGCCCCCGCCCGCAAGATCACCACGAACCCCCTGCATCAGACCCTCCCGCGACCCTGAAGGAGCCTCCATGCCCGACGTCGTCTTCCCGCTCGATTCCACGAAGAAGTTCACCGACCAGGAGAAGGTTGGGCACAACCGGTGGCACCCCGACATCCCGGCCGCGGTCACTGTCAAGAAGGGTGATTCCTTCCGGGTGCACTGCCGCGAGTGGTTCGACGGCGCGATCCACAACGACGACTCGGCCGAGGACATCCTCAACGCGCCGTTGACCACGGTGCACACGCTGTCGGGCCCGATCGCCGTGGAGGGCGCCAAGCCCGGCGACCTGTTGATCGTCGACATTCTCGACGTGGGTCCGATTCCGCAGGAGGATTCCGGGCCGCTGGCGGGCCAGGGCTGGGGCTACACCGGGATCTTCGCCACGCGCAACGGCGGCGGCTTCCTGACCGAGCAGTTTCCCGACGCCTACAAGGCGATCTGGGATTTCTCGGGGCAGAAGGCGACCTCTCGCCACGTCCCGGGCGTGGAGTTCACCGGCATCATCCACCCCGGTCTGATGGGCACCGCCCCGTCGCGGGAGCTGCTCTCGACGTGGAACACGCGCGAGGCCGCGCTCATCGCCACCGACCCCGACCGGGTGCCGCCGCTGGCGCTGCCGCCGGAACCGCGGGACGCGATCCTCGGCGGCCTCACCGGTGACGCGTTCACCGCGGCCGCCGCCGAGGCGGCCAGGACCGCGCCGCCCCGCGAGAACGGCGGCAACCAGGACATCAAGAACCTGACCAAGGGCAGCCGCATCTTCTACCCGGTGTTCGTCGACGGTGCGAATCTGTCCGTCGGCGATCTGCACTTCTCCCAGGGTGACGGCGAGATCACGTTCTGCGGCGCCATCGAGATGGGCGGCTTCATCGACCTGAGGGTCGACGTCATCCCCGGCGGGATGGAGACCTACGGTGTCAGCGAGAACGCCATCTTCATGCCCGGCAATACCGACCCGCAGTATTGCGAGTGGCTGGCGTTCTCGGGGACATCGGTGACCCTGGACGGCGAACAGCGTTATCTGGATTCGCATCTGGCCTATCAGCGGGCCTGCCTGCACGCGATCGATTACCTGACCAAGTTCGGCTACAGCCCCGAGCAGGCCTACCTGTTGCTCGGTGCGGCACCGATCGAGGGCCGGCTGTCGGGCGTCGTCGACATCCCCAATGCTTGTGCCACCGTGTACATCCCGACGGCGATCTTCGACTTCCCGGTCGCCCCGTCGGCTTCCGGGCCGGTGAAGATCGATCCGGGCATCGGCGCGCCCCGCGCCTCGTTCGGCTGAGACGCTCTACGCCGCACCGGGTCCGGCTTCGCCGGTCAACTCCCGCGCCGTGGTGTCGCGCGGCATAATCCGAACGTCACTCCCGAGACGGGCGGAAAGCGGTGGCGCCATGCGCAAGAACGTGGTCGGGCCCGACGGCGTGAAGTGGACGGTGCGGCGGTGGTGGTGGAAGACCATCCCGTGGGAGACCGGCTTCGCGACGTTGGACACGGTCATCCTCCTGATCGTGCTGCCGTTCATGGCGATGTGGCCGTTCTGGCTGCTGGCCAAGTGGTGCGGGGTGCCGTGGACCGTGCTCGTCGAGAGGGAGGGGACCGAGGTCGCGCGCGAACGGGTCCGGGGCTGGCGCAACTCGGGCCGGCGGATCGCCGAACTGGCCCGGATGGCCGAAACCGGCACGGTTGAAGCCGGCACGGCCGAACAACCGGGCGAGATCGTCCTGCCGAGTGCGGGGACGACGCTGAACTGAACGCGTGTCCTGCCGGGCCCTGTCCGCGCGAGCGGCTAAGCTCTCGAACAGATGTTCTCTTTCGAGGAAGGGCCGGCGTGCGAGTGATGGGTGTCGACCCCGGCCTGACCAGGTGCGGGTTGTCGGTCATCGAGAGCGGTAGGGGCCGTCAGGTCATCGCGCTCGACGTCGATGTGGTGCGCACGCCCGCCGATCATCCGTTGGCGCACCGTCTGCTCGCCATCAGTGACGCCGTCGAACACTGGCTGGACACCCACCGCCCGGATGTGCTCGCCATCGAACGGGTGTTCTCCAACCAGAACGCCAACACCGCGATGGGCACCGCGCAGGCCGGCGGGGTGATCGCGCTGGCCGCGGCGCGCCGCGACATCGACGTGCACTTTCACACACCCAGCGAGGTCAAGGCCGCGGTCACCGGCAACGGACGCGCCGACAAGGCCCAGGTCACCGAGATGGTCACCAGGATTCTTGCGCTGCAACAGAAACCGACCCCCGCCGATGCCGCCGACGCGCTGGCACTTGCCATCTGCCACTGCTGGCGGGCACCGATGATCGCCCGGATGGCCGAAGCGGAGGCGATGGCCGCCGAGCAGCGCCGCAAGTACCGGGCCACCCTCAACGCGAAGGCCAAGCAGAGCCGGATGTCCCGGAGTGCGCGGTGATCGCCGCGGTCCGGGGTGAGGTCCTCGACATCGCCCTCGATCACGTCGTCATCGAGGCGGCCGGGGTCGGCTACAAGGTGATGGCCACCCCCGCCACCCTGGCGACGCTGCGACGCGGCGTCGAGGCGCGGCTGATCACCGCGATGATCGTCCGCGAAGACTCGATGACGCTCTATGGCTTCGCCGACTCCGACGCCCGGGATTTGTTCCTGACGCTGCTCGGCGTGTCCGGGATCGGACCGAGCATCGCCCTCGGTGCGCTGGCCATGTACGACGGTCCCACGCTGCGGCAGGCGATCGGCGACGGTGACGTCACCGCGTTGACCCGGATCCCGAAGGTCGGCAAGAAGACCGCCGAACTTCTGGTGCTGACCCTGCGCGACAAGGTCGGTGCGTCCGGCCCGGCCGGGGTCGTCGCCGGCGGCGGACACGGTATCCGCGGCCCCGTCGTGGAAGCCCTCGTCGGGTTGGGCTTCGCGCAGAAGCAAGCCGAGGAGGCCACCGACAAGGTGCTCGCCAACGATCCGGAGGCCACCACCTCCAGCGCGCTGCGCGCGGCGCTGTCGATGCTGGGGAAGAAGTAGCAACGTGGGCCGGTTCTCCGAAGATTCGGTCGACGAGCCCGACGAACGGGACGTGTCGCCGGCGCTGACCGTCGGCGAGGGCGACATCGACGCCAGCCTGCGCCCGCGGTCGCTGGGTGAGTTCATCGGCCAGCCCCGGGTGCGTGAACAGCTTCAGCTCGTCCTCGAGGGCGCCAAGAACAGGGGCGGCACCCCGGACCACATCCTGTTGTCCGGCCCGCCCGGGCTGGGCAAGACCTCGCTGGCGATGATCATCGCCGCCGAGTTGGGGTCCTCACTGCGCGTCACCTCCGGGCCGGCGCTGGAACGCGCCGGTGATCTGGCCGCGATGCTGTCCAATCTGGTCGAACACGACGTGCTGTTCATCGACGAGATCCACCGGATCGCCCGGCCTGCCGAGGAGATGCTTTATCTGGCGATGGAGGATTTCCGCGTCGACGTTGTCGTCGGGAAAGGGCCCGGCGCCACGTCGATTCCGCTGGAGGTGGCGCCTTTCACGCTGGTCGGGGCCACCACCCGGTCGGGGGCGCTGACCGGCCCACTGCGGGACCGGTTCGGCTTCACCGCGCACATGGACTTCTACGAGCCCGCCGAACTGGAACGGGTGCTGGCCCGATCGGCCGGCATTCTGGGGATCGCACTGGGCGCCGACGCCGGCGCGGAGATCGCGCGCCGGTCCCGGGGCACCCCCCGTATCGCGAACCGGTTGCTGCGGCGCGTCCGGGACTACGCCGAGGTGCGGGCCGACGGTGTCATCACCCGCGACATCGCCAAGTACGCGCTGGAGGTCTACGACGTCGACGAGCTCGGCCTGGACCGGCTCGACCGGGCGGTGCTCTCGGCGCTGACGCGCAGCTTCGGCGGCGGGCCGGTCGGGGTGTCGACGCTGGCGGTGGCGGTGGGTGAGGAGGCCACCACGGTCGAGGAGGTATGTGAGCCGTTCCTGGTGCGGGCCGGCATGATCGCGCGGACGCCGCGCGGTCGCGTCGCCACCGCGCAGGCGTGGACGCATCTCGGGATGACACCGCCCGCCGGTGCCGTGGGACTGGGCCAGGCCGGCCTGTTCGACTGACGCTCGGCAATCCTGCTCGTGACGCCCCCGCCGCGCGGTACTGTCGCCGGCGTGAGGTGGCGTCGGTGCGGCGCGCTCGCGGCGGTGCTCGTCGCGGTGTCGGCGTGCGCAACCAGCGCGGCCCAACCGTCCCCGGCCGTTCCCGGCGCCGTCGACATCGGTGGCGGGCGCACTCTGTTCCTGAACTGCCAGGGCTCCGGCGCCCCAACGGTTTTCGTCATTCCCGGCATGGGCAGCTACGCCGAAGCCTGGAATTATCTGATCCCGCCGGGGGACCCGGTCTGGTCCACGCCCTACGACGATGTCGAGATCGCCGATCCGGTGCCGAGTCGCGACGCAGCCCAGCCGACGGTCGCCAAGGCCACCCACGTGTGCGTCTATGACCGGCCCGATACCCGCCCCGACGGAGACCAGCGATCGACGTCGGTACCCCAACCGCACGACATGCAGCAGGACGTCGACGACATCGTGGCGCTGATCGCGGCCGCCAAGCTGACCGCGCCGCTTGTCTTCGTGGCTCACTCCTACGGCGGTCTGATCCTCGACCTGCTCGCCCGACAACACCCCGAGTTGATCTCCGGCCTGGTGTTCGTCGAACCCACCTCGGAGTTTCTGCCCGGTATCGGGACGCCGGCGCAGAACGCCGCGTTCTACGCCAGCGGCCGGGAGGGCCGAGCGCCGGGTGAAAGCGTCTGGTTTGAGAGGGCGTTCGCGGCGGTCGCCGCGGCGCCGCCGCTGCCGAGGGTGCCCGCCAGTGTGCTCAGCGCCGACAGATTCCCGCCGCCGAGCCGGCTCACCGCCGACAACTACACGCAGGCGCAGATCCACCGCGCCAACGACCTGCTCGCCGCCGCGCTGGGAACCAGCAACGTGCTGGTGCCGGGATGCGGCCACAACGTGATGCTCTACCAGCCGAAGGTCCTCGCCCGCGCGATCGTCGACGTCGTCGAACGGGTGCGTCGGTCAGGCCGCTGACCGCCCCGCCCGGCGGTACTGATTTCCGCCGGACCGCTTGGCCTCGTACATCGCGGTGTCGGCGGCCTCGATGAGCTCACCCAGGATTTCCCGGGTGCCGGTGTCGCCGTCCATCTGCGTGCAGACCACCCCGATGCTGGCGGTGACACCCCACGGGGCCGCCACGATCGCACTGCGGAGCCGTTCGCCCAGCGCGTCGGTTTCGTCGTCCCGGGTTGCCTCGGCGACCAGGAACTCCTCGCCACCGACCCGCGCGACGACCGCCTGTCCACTGACGGCCTGGCGCAGGCTCGTGGCGACGGCGACCAGAAGCCGGTCCCCGGTCGCGTGGCCGCGGGTGTCGTTGACCTGTTTGAAGCGGTCCAGATCGACCATCGCGACGGTCAGGTGCGGAAGGCCTTGCGCCGGTGCGGAATTGATGAGTTCCCGCACCGACCGGTAGAACCCCCGGCGGTTGCGCAGACCGGTCAGCGCGTCGGTGTGGGATTGCAGCGCATCGTCGCCGAGCAGATGGACCAGCACCTGCGCTGAGAACGGAACGGCCAGCACCCCGACCGCGATCATCAGGAAGGCCACGGTGGCGAGGTAACCGTCGCCGCGGGCGGTGATCTCGAGAGTGCAGCGCAGCGCGACGGCCGCCGCCGTCGCGAGCACCATCACCAGATAGTGGCTGGAGTGGAAGAACGCCACATAACCCGCCAGCGCGGCGAACGAGATGCACCCGAGCAGCCCGGTCAGCGGGTCCGGCCAGACCAGCACCACGGCGGCGATGCTCAGGTCGGACAGCACCGCGAAGATCAGGGATTCGCGCCTCGACGGCCAGTGTCTGAACCAGACGGCTGCCATCAGCGCGCACAGCGTCACGACCGCGAGGCTGACCCCGCGGCCGAGATTCGTGTCCGGACCCGACGGGCTGAGCAACATCAGAGCCGGGACGACGCCGAGCACCACGACGATCAGCCCCATCATCATGCGGGTGAACCCGCGCAGGTCGCGGGAGCCGAGGTACCCCGACAACCAGTGGTAATGGTCGGGTTGTCCCCACCACTGGCGTATGCGACCCACGCCGCCGATGTTAGTGAGTCCCGCCGACGGAGCGCACGGGTGCGGTTCTGGCAACCCGGGCTGCCTTTCACGCGACCCTCGGGTTATCGCCCGGCGCCTGCGGGTACCCGCTGGCATCACCTTCAGGAGGAATCATGGTCGACTCAACCAATCGGGTCCGTGAGAGCAGGATGCACATTCCCCGGAGCCGCGGCGCGGTCAGCGGCCTGCTGATCATCGCGCTGGGCATATGGGGCGCGCTGGTGCCTTTCATCGGCCCGCTCTTCAATTTCGCGTTCACCCCGGACCGGGCGTGGACGTGGACCGCAGGCCGTGGGTGGCTGGAAGTGCTGCCCGGTGCGGTCGCCGTGTTGGGCGGTCTGCTGCTGCTGGTGTCCCGTAACCGTGCCACCGCGATGCTCGGCGCGTGGCTGGCTGTGGCCGCCGGCGCCTGGTTCGTCGTCGGACGCGCCGTGGCGGGACCGCTGGGACTGGGCGGGGTCGGGCAGCCGGTGGCCGCGAACGAGACCAAGCAGGTCTGGCTCGAGCTGACCTACTTCTCCGGGCTGGGCGCGCTGATCGTGTTCCTCGCCGCGATGGCCGTAGGGCGGTTGTCGGTGCGCAGCGCTCGCGACATCGCCTACCGCGATGCCCGCGTCCCGGCGGCCGAACCGCACCCCGTCACCGACGCGACCCCGGAGGCCACCGCAGGGTGGAATCGGTCCGACCGGCCTGATGCGGTGACCGCGCCAGTGGAACGCGACCGCAAGCGGCACCGGCTGTTCGGGCGTCGCCGCACCAAGGCCAGCGACAAGCTGGCGGTCAACTAGAGCAGGCCGAGGCGCCGTAGATCAGTCGCGTACTTGACGATGATCTGCGGCGTCACGTGCGGAATATCCTTGTCCGGACCGATTTTCGCGTCCTGAACGGCCGCACGGAACCTGTCGGTCGGTGCGATCGAACCGCGCACCGCAGCGTCGGGCCGCTGATAGTTGTGCAGCAGAGGCAGCAACGACGCCTGCTGCAGTCGGTCCGGTAGCCCGTGCAGCGCGGTGGTGAAACGTTGCAGCCAGGTGTCGTAGCCACCGATCCGGCGGACCGGGTGGCCGGCGTCGATGAGCCAGTCGACGAACTCGTCGAGACCGATCCCGTCGTCGTACGGGTTCATCACGTGATAGGTCTCGAACCCGGAGACGGCCTGGGCGCCGAGCGTCGAGATCGCCTCGGCGATGAACTCCACCGGCAGACCGTCATAGTGGGCCCTCGGCCGGCGGCCGTCAGCGTCGAGTTCGTAGAACGAGTCCGGCGCCACACCGGTGGCGATCAGCGAGAGCATCAGCCGGGTGAACATGTCGGGCAGGTTCAGCTGTCCGGTGTAGGTGGTGTCGGCCAGGATCATGTCGCACCGGAACACCGACACCGGAAGACCGCACAGGTCATGCGCCTCCCGCAGCAGGACCTCGCCGGCCCACTTGCTGTTGCCGTAGCCGTTGGCGTAGCTGTCGTCCACCCTGCGGGTCGCGCTGATCTGGCGGACGTCGCCGACTTCGCTGAACTCTGCAGGCTCGACACCGGCGCCGACGCCGATCGTCGACACGTAGACGAACGGCTTCAACCTCGTCGTCAGTGCGATGCGGAGCAGTTCGGCCGTGCCGACCACATTGGGACCGAACAGCTGGCTGTAGGGGAGCACGTGGTTGACCAACGCGGCCGGGTCGACGATCAGGTCGACGGTGTCGGCGAGTCGCTGCCACGTCTGCGGGTCGAGCCCGAGATGTGGCTCGCCCTTGTCGCCGGCGAGGACCTGTTGGTGCTCGGCGGCCAGACGCCGGTAGTGCTCCAACAGCTCGGTATCCCCGCTGTCGAACGTTTGGTCCAGCCGCTCCCGTGCCGCGGCGTCGTCCTTCGCGCGCACCAGACAGATCAGCGTGCCACCGACCAACGCCATGCGCTCCAACCATTCGAGCGCGAGGTAGCGGCCCAGAAACCCGGTCGCCCCGGTCAGCAGCACGGTGCGGATCTCCTGGCGCGGCCCGGGCAGGGCGGGCGCGGCGGCGAGGGTCTCGGCGCCGAGGAACTTGTCCAACGTCAGGTCGCCGGCGTGCACCTCGGTCACCGGGCCGTCGGATCGCGCGTGCACCGACGCGAATGTCGGTCGCGTGGAACCGCTTCGGCGCTCGGAGTCGATGTAGTCGGCCAGCTCGCGGAGATCGGTGGCTGGGCTGACGATCACACCGACCGGAACCTCGACGTCGAAGATGTCACGGAGCAGGTTCGCGAAGGTCAACGCCGACAGGGAATCCCCGCCCAAGTCTGTGAAATGGGCGTCGTCGTGCACATCGCCGGCCGCGGTGCCGAGCAGCGCGGCGGCGGCGCGGCCGACGGTCTCGAGGGCCGGCCGGCCCGCCCCCTGCCGGCGAAGTTGCCGCAGTGCGTCGGCCTGCCCTTCGGACAACTCGGTGTACAGCACTTCCAGTCGGTTGCCGTATCGTTCCTTGAGCTTGGGACGGGCCAGCTTACGGATGCCGGTGAGCAGGCCGTTCTCCAGCGTGAAGGGCGTGGTCTCGATGAGTTGGTCGCGAGGAACCTCGTAGGACTGCAGTCCGGCCTGCTTGGCGACATGCTGAAGTGATTCCGCCACAGCCGTTTTGACGTCGTCGCCGGCTAACGCCGCCTCGGTCGGCACCACCACTGCGAGCAGGTAGGGTCGCGCGCTGTTGCCGTACAGATAGATCTGGTGAACCAGCGGACTGTCCCCGAACACCGCTTCGAGCCTGGACACGGTGACGAATTCACCCTGGGACAGTTTCAGAACGTTGTTACGACGGTCGAGGTAGGCCAGGTGATCGGGGCCGGTCTCGGCGACGATGTCGCCCGTGCGGTAATAGCCGTCCGCGTCGAACATCTCGGCGGTGACGTCGGGACGCTTGTAATAGCCGGGAAACAGCGTCTCCGAATTGACCAGAAGCTCGCCGCGCGGGTGGGGACGGTCAGTGGCGAAGTAGCCGAGCTCGGGAACGTCGGCGAGTTTGTAGTCGATGACCGGGGGCCGCTGGACGAGCCCGTCCACGAACACCGCGCCGGCCTCCGTCGAGCCGTAACCGTCGACCAGGTGCATGTCGAGCAGGTCCTCGACGAAGGTCTTCATCTCTGAAGACAGCGGCGCCGAGCCCGTCATCGCCGTGACGAATCGGCCGCCGAGCAGGCTCTGCCGCAGGTCGGCGAGAACCTCGCGGTGCTCTGCCGCGCGGCCTCGAGTTCCTTGCACACCTCGGCGTAGACGGTGTCCCAGATCCGCGGGACGAAGCTCAATTGCGTGGGCCGCACCAGGGCAAGGTCCTGCAGAAAGGTCGAAAGATCGCTGCGTGCAGCGAAATACGCAGTGCCGCCGGCGCCCAGCGTCCCGTAGAGCAGGCCGCGGCCCATCATGTGGCTCATCGGCAGGAAGTTCAGCGTGATCAACGGAAGGCCGCCGCGGTTGCCCCAGTTCGCCTTGGTGGACTGCCGCCACGAGTTGGCCACCAGTCGTTCGGGGTACATCGCGCCCTTCGGGGCGCCGGTGCTGCCGGATGTGTAAATCAACAGGGCCAGCGTGTCGTCGTGGGAGGCGGAGATTTCGCGGTGCGGCAGTGTCGATCCGCGGGCGATGACCCGGGGGAGTGTCTCGACGTCGACCGCCGACCCGGCGGACTTCAGTCGGGCGGCGGCGGAGGCGACCGCGTCACGGTGATCGTCGATCCGCGTGTTGTGGTCGAACATCACCAGCCGTGTCACGGTCGCGGTTTCCAGCACGAGTGTCACCGCGTCGGTGAGCGAGTCGACCGACGAGGCGACGACACGCGGTTCGGTCTCGGCGACGATGGGCGCCAGCGTGCCCATCGGGGCGCTGGTCTGCAGCGGCACCGTCACCGCCCCGATGGTCGCCAGGGCCATGTCGATGGTGGTGTAGTCGATGCTGGTGAACCCGAGCATCGCGACACGGTCGCCGGGGCGCACGTCGTCGAGCGCGGCGGCCACGGCGTCGACGCGGCGCGACAGCTCCGCATAGCTGATCGTCTCGAAGTGGGGGAGCAGTGCGGCGCTGGTGCGGCCGGTGTCCGGATCGACGACGTAGCGCACGGCGCGCGCGCCGAGGGCCGGTCGGTCGGCGTAGCCGCCGAGCACGGTCGCGATGATCTCGGGAAGGCGCATGCCGGGTCGGTCGATGGTGTGGGAGACGGCCTCGTCGGGCACGGCGGCGGCGAATTGCGGGTCGGTGGCGCGCAGGTCGGCGATGCGACGAACGAGGCGGTCCTCGCGGGAGTCAGTGGGCATCTCAGTGGGCATCAGAGTTCCTCAGCGGAATCGCGGTGGGGGACGGGCGCGGCGCTGCGCCGTAAAAAAATTACGATAGTAAAACTAACTTTATTCCGTCACGGTAGCCTCGAGGCCTGTCAAAATGCTGTGAATGATTGCGGCGCAAGCCAACTCGCATATGTGCAGCGGGGGTCACACTGCGCGGTCCGGCGTTAAGCCCGCCACAGTCGGCCGTCTGCGTGCTTCTTCGGGTATCGCCGACGGTTAGCGTGGAATGAATAGGTTGGCTAATTGTCCAGGGAGGTCGGAAGGTGCACCCGCAGACGCAGCGGCTCACCGAGTTGTTCACGGCGCGGATGTCGGCCGGCACCCACGACGACGTCGCCGCGATCGTCCTCGGACCCCGGATGTGCGGGCTGTGCAGCGCGCTCGGCGCGCCGGTTCGGGACTGGTGGCGGATCGCTCGGTGGGCAGGCGCTGTTGACGACAGCGAGGTGCGCGACGAGCTCGGCGCCTACTTCGACGTGATGGTGGCATACCGGTGCGGGCAGCCCGGAGACGACCTGATCTCCGAGCTGATCGCCCATGACGTCGACGGTGACGGACTGACCGCCGACGAGATCCGGCAGATCCTCGTCGACTTCGTGCGGGCCGCGGCTCAGCCGGTGTAAGCCATCACGTGCTTGATGCGCGTGTAGTCCTCCAGCCCGTACATCGACAGGTCCTTGCCGTGGCCCGACGACTTGAAACCGCCGTGCGGCATCTCGGCGACCAGCGGGATGTGCGTGTTGATCCAGACGCAGCCGAAGTCGAGCGCATTGGAGACCCGAAGCGCCCTGGACACGTCCTTGGTCCACACCGACGACGCCAGTCCGTACTCGACCCCGTTGGCCCAGCCGATCGCCTCGTCCTCGTCGGAGAACGTCTGCACGGTGATCACCGGACCGAAGATCTCCTGCTGGATCAGCCGGTCGTCCTGGCGTAGCCCACCGATCACTGTCGGCTCGATGTAGAACCCCTTGTCGCCCTGGCGATTCGCCCCTACCGCGACGGTGGCGTGCGACGGGATGTCATCGAAGAAGGACAGCACCCGCTCCATCTGGTTGACGTTGTTGACCGGCGGCACCCAGGCGTCCTCATCGTCGGCGGGTCGGCCGAACGTGGTCGTGGCGGCCTTGGCCTGCTCGGCCAGGGCCGCGGTCAGGTCGGCCGCGATCGAGGCCGACGCCAGCACCCTGGTGGCAGCCGTACAGTCCTGCCCGGCGTTGAAGTACGCCGCGGTGGCGATGCCCTCGGCCGCGGCGGCCAAATCGGCGTCGTCGAACACCACCACCGGGGCCTTACCGCCGAGCTCCAGATGGGTGCGCTTGAGGTTACCTCCGGCGCTGACCGCGACTGCCTTGCCCGCCGCCACCGAGCCGGTGATCGACACCATCTCCGGGGTCGGGTGCGCCACCAGGGACGCGCCGGTCACCCGGTCGCCGGTGACGACGTTGAGCACGCCGGCGGGCAGGTGCTTGGCGGCCAGCTCGGCCAGCATCACCGTCGTCACCGGGGTGGTGTCGCTGGGTTTGATGACCACGGTGTTGCCCGCGGCGATGGCCGGGGCGATCTTCCAGATCGCCATCATCATCGGGTAGTTCCACGGTGCCACCTGCCCGATGACGCCGACCGGCTCGCGGCGGATCCACGACGTGTGGTCGGCCATGTATTCCCCGGCCGACTTGCCTTCCAGTACCCGGGCCGCGCCGGCGAAGAACCGGATCTGATCGACCATCGGCGGGATCTCCTCGACCGCGGTGACGTGATTGGGCTTTCCGGTGTTGCGGCCCTCGGCGGCGACCAACGCGTCCGCGGCCTTCTCCACCTCGTCGGCGAAGCCCAACAGCGCCTTCTGTCGTTGCGACGGTGTCGTCTTCTTCCACTCCTTGAACGCCCTGGCCGCCGCGGCATACGCCTCGTCGATGTCCTGTTCGTTGGAAACCGGTGCCGTGCCGTACTTTTCGCCGGTGCTCGGATCGACCAGCGGCATGGTGGCGCCACTGCTGGAGTCGACGAGGCGGCCGTCGATGAAGTTCTGAACTGTGGTCATGTCTTTGGAGCTCCTTGAGTCAGAGGTCGCGCAGGATCAGTTCGAGGATGTCGAGGCCTTCGAGCAGCAGTTCGTCGCTGATGGCCAGTGGAGGCAGGAAGCGCAGCACGTTGCCGAACGTGCCGCAGGACAACACGATCACGCCGGCCTGGTGGGCTGCGGCGAGCAGACTGCGGGTCAGCTCCGGGTCCGGTTCCAGCGTTCCGGACTTGACCAGTTCGACGGCGATCATCGCCCCACGGCCACGGACGTCGCCGATCCGGTCATCCTCGGCCTGCATCCGGCCCAGCCTGTCCTTCATCAGCGTCTCGATCTGACGGGCCCGCTCGACTAGACCCTCCGACTCGATGGTCTCGATGGTGGCCAGCGCGGCCGCGCAGGCCACCGGATTGCCGCCGTAGGTGCCGCCCAGCCCGCTGACGTGCGGGGCGTCCATGATCTCGGCGCGGCCGGTGACCGCGGACAGCGGCATCCCGTCGGCAATGCCCTTCGCGGTGACGATCAAATCGGGGACCAGGCCTTCGGGGCCCTCGTGTTCACAGGCGAACATCGCGCCGGTCCGGGCGAACCCGGTCTGCACCTCGTCGGCGATGAACACCACGCCGTTGGCCCGGCACCACTGAAGCAGGGTCGGCAGGAAACCCTCGGCGGGCACGATGAAACCGCCCTCGCCCTGGATCGGCTCGATGATCACGGCGGCAAGGTTGTCGGCGCCGACCTGCTTGTCGATCACCGTGATCGCCCGTCGGGCGGCCAGTTCGCCGTTGGTGGCCAGCTCCTTGCCGAACTCGGCGTCGCGGAACGGGTACGACAGCGGAGCGCGGTAGATCTCCGGGGCGAACGGGCCGAAGCCGTGCTTGTAGGGCATGGACTTCGCCGTCAGCGCCATCGTCAGGTTGGTGCGCCCGTGATAGGCGTGGTCGAACGACACCACCGCCTGCTTGCGGGTGTACGCGCGGGCGATCTTCACCGCGTTCTCGACGGCCTCGGAGCCCGAGTTGAACAATGCCGACCGCTTGTCGCCGTCCCCGGGTGTGAGCCGGTTGAGCGCCTCGGCCACGGCCACATATCCCTGGTAGGGCGTGACCATGAAGCAGGTGTGGGTGAACCGGCCGGCCTGGTCGGTGATGGCGTCGACCACTCGGGGCGACGAGTTCCCGACGGTGGTCACCGCGATGCCAGACCCGAGGTCGATCAGCCGATTGCCGTCGACGTCCTCGACGATGCCGCCGAACGCCCGCGCCGCGTACACCGGCATCGTGGTGCCGACGCCCCGGGCCACCGACGCGCTCTTGCGCGCGATCATCTCGGCGGAGCGGGGACCGGGAATGGCGGTGGCGAGGTGGCGGCTCTGTTCCAGAGCGCTCACGGGAAACCTCCTACAGGCCTCAACGGGACCGGGTTCGACGACTGCCGAGTTACCGTCTGAGCCTAGTCGCTGAACCGGCTGATCCGTCGAGAACATCGCCACCTTGATGCGGAATCATCGCTGTCTGGCGCTGTCGGCTTCGGATTCCGTCGCGAATGGACCCGGTGGGCGAGGTCGTGGCAGGGGACGCCCGACCAGGGTCGTGGCCTCAAGCGGCCGAAATGGCACACTGGTTAGTTGAGCCCGCGCGTGAGTCCGCGCGACGGGCCCCTGTTGCGGCAGGTGCGACAGCCTGCACGCATGACCGATACGAAGACTTTTAGAGAGACATTGCCGCCATGGATCTGGTCGTTTTCCTGCCCCTGCTCATCATCATGGGCGCATTCATGTACTTCGCGTCGCGGCGCCAGAAGAAGGCCATGCAGGCGACCATCGACCTGCACAACTCGCTGCAGATCGGCGACCAGGTGCACACCACCTCCGGCCTGAAGGGCACGATCACCGGTATCACCGACGACTACGTCGACCTGGAGATCGCCCCCGGTGTGGTCACCACCTGGATGAAGCTGGCGGTGCGGGACCGCATCGTCGACGACATCGACGAGGACGGCGACACCGATGACGCCGATCTCGACGCCGGCGCCGACCTCGGCGAGCGGCCCAACACCAAGAGCGACGGCTGAAATCTCAGCAACAGCACGTAATCTTTTCGTGTCTTTCCATGTCTTTCCGTACCTTCGCGCCCTCGTGCGGTACCTGACGAACTGATCTCTAGGAGACTGTAAACACGTGGCATCGTCTTCGACGGTTCACCCTGCCCGCTATCTGGCACTGTTTCTGGTGCTGCTCATCGGCGCCTACCTGCTGGTGTTCCTGACGGGGGACAAGAAGGCCGAACCCAAACTGGGCATCGACCTGCAGGGCGGCACCCGCGTCACCCTGACCGCGCGCACCCCTGACGGCTCACCGCCGTCGCGCGAATCACTGGAGCAGGCCAAGCAGATCATCGGCTCCCGCGTCGACGGTCTCGGCGTGTCGGGTTCAGAGGTCATCATCGACGGCCAGAACCTCGTGATCACCGTCCCCGGTGACGACACCAGCGAAGCCCGCAGCCTGGGGCAGACGGCTCGGCTGTACATCCGTCCCGTCGTCCACGTAATCCCGGCCGCCGGTGCGATGCCGCCCGGAGCGGAAGCCGGCCCGCAGGGCGGTGCCCCCGGGGCTCCACCGGGAGCGCCCGGAACGCCGCCGGGCGCCGAACCCAGCCCCGCGCCCGGTGCGGATGCGGCCGCCGAGCCGGGGGCGCCGCAAGCACCCGCCCCGCAGCCGCGTCCGTTCCCGCAACAGCCGGCGCCGACCCCGCCTCCGGGACCGTCGCCGACCCCCGCGCCCGGAGCGCAGCCGGCGCCGGGCGCCGCGACGCCGGGTGACAACAAGGATGTCCCGCTGGCCACCCGCATCCAGGACGAGAAGCGGCTGCGGCAGAGCACGGAGCAGGCGATCCAGATCCTCGCGCTGCAGTTCCAGGCCACCCGCTGCGGCCAGGAGGACGTGCTGGCGGGCAACGACGACCCGAACCTGCCGCTGGTGACCTGCTCGCAGGACGGCAATGAGGTCTATCTGCTGGACAAGTCGATCATCAACGGCGAGCAGATCGCCAACGCGACGTCCGGGCTGAACCAGCAGGCCGGCGAGTACGTCGTCGACGTCGAGTTCAAGAGCGACGCCGCGAAGGTGTGGGCGGACTTCACCGCCGCGAACATCGGCACGCAGACCGCGTTCGTCCTCGATTCGCAGGTGGTCAGCGCCCCGGTGATCCAGGAGGCCATCCCCGGTGGCCGCACGCAGATCACCGGCCAGTTCACCCAGGACACCGCGCGCGAACTCGCCAACGTCCTCAAGTACGGCTCACTGCCACTGTCCTTCGAATCCTCGGAGGCCGAGACCGTGTCCGCGACGCTGGGCCTGTCCTCGCTGCGGGCCGGCCTGATCGCCGGCGCGGTCGGGCTCGTTGCGGTGCTGCTGTACTCGCTGCTGTACTACCGGGCGCTGGGCGTGCTCATCGCGCTGTCGCTGACCGCGTCGGGGGCCATGGTGTTCGCGATCCTGGTGCTGCTCGGCAGATACATCAACTACACGCTGGACCTGGCCGGTATCGCGGGTCTGATCATCGGTATCGGTATGACGGCCGACTCGTTCGTGGTGTTCTTCGAACGCATCAAGGACGAGATCCGGGAGGGGCGCTCGTTCCGGTCGGCGGTGCCACGAGGCTGGGCCCGCGCCCGCAAGACCATCGTCTCCGGCAACGCCGTGACCCTGCTCGCCGCAGCGGTGCTGTACTTCCTGGCTGTGGGTCAGGTGAAGGGCTTTGCGTTCACCCTCGGCCTGACCACCATCCTCGACGTCGTGATCGTGTTCCTGGTGACCTGGCCGCTCGTGTACGCGGCGTCGAAGTCCACGTTGTGGGCCAAGCCGTCGCTCAACGGGTTGGGTGCCGTCCAACAGATCGCACGCGAACGCCGAGCGGCCGCGAACGCGGCGGGACGGGGATAGATCATGGCGACACGTCACCGCACAGACAACGACGAATCCGGCGCGATCGAGGCGCCCGACCTGGAGTCCGCCGCGACCGGCGCAGCCAAGCACGGCTTCTTCGTCCGGCTCTACACAGGCACCGGCGCCTTCGAGGTCATCGGCAAACGCAAGCTGTGGTACACGGTCAGCGGGCTGATTATTTTGGTGTCGCTCGGCGCGATGCTGTTGCGCGGGTTCACCTTCGGCATCGACTTCGAGGGTGGCACCAAGGTGTCGTTCCCCCGCAGCGACACCCAGGCCACCACCTCGCAGGTCGAGACCGTCTTCACCGACACCATCGGCAACCCGCCGGAATCGGTCGTGATTGTCGGCGCCGGCGACTCGGCGACGTTCCAGATCCGTTCGGAGACCCTGGACAACGAGCAGATCATCGAGCTCCGCAAGGCGCTGTTCGACGCGTTCCAGCCGAAAGGACCGGACGGCCAGCCCAGCGAACAGGCCATCTCCGACTCCGCGGTGTCGGAGACCTGGGGTGGGCAGATCACCCAGAAGGCGCTGATCGCGCTCGTGGTCTTCCTCGTGCTGGCGGCCATCTACATCACGGTGCGCTACGAGCGATACATGGCGATCGCGGCGCTGGCGACCCTGGTGTTCGACCTCGTCGTGACCGCCGGGGTGTACGCACTCGTCGGCTTCGAGGTCACCCCGGCCACCGTCATCGGCCTGCTGACGATTTTGGGCTTCTCGCTCTACGACACGGTCATCGTGTTCGACAAGGTCGAGGAGAACACCGACGGGTTCGAGCACACCACCCGCCGGACATTCGCCGAGCAGGCCAACCTGGCGGTGAACCAGACCTTCATGCGGTCGATCAACACCAGCCTGATCTCCGTGCTGCCGATCATCGCGCTGATGGTGATCGCGGTCTGGCTGCTCGGCGTCGGCACGCTCATGGATCTCGCGCTCGTCCAGCTGGTCGGCGTGATCGTCGGCACCTATTCGTCGATCTACTTCGCCACACCGCTGCTGGTGAGCCTGCGCGAACGCACCGAGCTGGTCAGCAAGCACACCCGCCGGGTGCTCAACCGCCGTCAGACGGCGGCGGCCAAGGCCGGCGGCGCCGACCTGACCGGGGCCGACGCGCTCGCCGACGACGACGCCGTGACGGCCGAACCCGCGGCCGTGGTGTCCACACCGCCGGCTCCCGCGCCTGACAAGCCTGCCCCGGGCGCCCGCCCCGTGCGGCCCACCAGCAGCCGGACCGGGCGACCGTCGGGTAAGCGCACCCCGCGGAACCGGTAGCCGCCGATGGCCGATCGCTGGCGCCTGCGAGCCCGCCGGGCACCTCGCCCACGTCGCGCGATCGCGTTGACCGCGGTGCTGGCCGTGGTGGGCGGGCTGGGGTTGACCTCGTGCGGGGACGCCACCGCCGACACCGTCGACTACGCCGTGGACGGAGCGCTGATCACCTACAACACCAACACCGTCGTCGGCGCCGCATCGGGCGGACCGCAGGCGTTCGCACGCGTCCTGACCGGGTTCAACTATCACGGGCCGGACGGTCAGATCGTCGGCGACCACGACTTCGGCACCATCTCGGTGGTGGGCCGCAGCCCGCTGATCCTGGACTACGAGATCAAGGCCGAGGCGGTGTACTCCGACGGCAAACCGATCACCTGCGACGACATGGTGCTGGCATGGGCTTCGCAGTCGGGCCGGTTCCCGGGATTCGACGCGGCCAGCCGCGCGGGCTACGTCGACATCGCGAGCGTCGACTGCGCGCCGGGGCAGAAGAAGGCCCGGGTGTCGTTCGCTCCCGAACGCGGTTTCACCGACTACGGCCAGCTGTTCGCGGCGACGTCGATGATGCCGGCCCACGTGATCGCCGACGTCCTCGGTCTCGGTGACGGCGGGGTGACCCGGGCGCTGCTCGACAACGACCGCCCGACCGTCGAGCGCATCGCGCAGGTGTGGAACACCACCTGGGACCTGACGCCAGAGCTCGACCTGAAGAAGTTCCCGTCCTCGGGCCCCTACAAGATGGACTCCGTCACCGAGGACGGCGCGGTGAAACTGGTGGCCAACGATAAATGGTGGGGCACCACACCGGTCACCGCCGAGATCACCGTGTGGCCGCGCAGCGCCGACATGCAGGACAAGGTCAACGAGGGCGCCTATGACGTCGTCGATATCGCCACCGGATCGTCGGGCACGCTGAACCTGCCCGACGACTACGTGCGCACCGACTCGCCGTCGGCGGGTGTCGAACAGCTCATCTTCGCCCCGGGCGGCCCGCTGGCCGCGGTGCCGGCGCGCCGCGCATTGGCCCTGTGCACACCCCGTGACGTGATCGCCCGCAACGCCGAGGTGCCGGTGGCCAACACGCGGCTGAACAGCGCGACGGTGGACGCTTACAGCGCCGCCGAAGTCACGCCGCAGGTCAACGAGTTCGCGGTAGCCAACCCCGACGCCGCGCGCGCCGTGCTGGACGGGGCGCCCCTGACCGTGCGGATCGGCTACCAGACCCCCAACGCGCGTCTGGCCGCGACCGTCGGCGCCATCGCGAAGGCGTGTGCCCCCGCGGGCATCACCGTCGAGGACGTGGCGGGGGAGAATGTCGGCCCGTTGTCGTTGCGCAACAATGAGATCGACGTGCTGATCGCCACCGTCGGGGGAGCGGCGGGCAGCGGGTCGACGGGCTCGTCGACGATGGATGCCTACGCGTTGCACAGCGCCAACGGCAACAACCTGCCCCGCTACCGCAACGAGCGCATCGACGCGATCATCGCAACGCTGGCCGTCGTCTCCGACCCGAAGGAGATCGCGCGGCTGCTCGGTGAGGCCGCGCCGATTCTGTGGGGCGACATGCCGACGCTGCCGCTGTACCGCCAGCAGCGCACGCTGCTGACCTCGGCCAAGATGTACGCGGTGAGCGGCAATCCGACACGATGGGGCGCGGGATGGAACATGGATCGTTGGAAGCTGAGCCAGTGAGCGACATCGCCGACGTGATCGCGTCCCTGGTGCGGGAGGTCCCGGACTTCCCCGAACCAGGCATCCAGTTCAAGGACCTGACGCCGGTGCTCGCCGACGCGCACGGGCTGGCGCAGGTGAGCAGGGCCATCGCCGACGCCGCGCGCGGGGCGGACCTGATCGCCGGGGTGGACGCCCGCGGCTTCCTGCTCGGTGGTGCGGTCGCGATCAGCCTGGGCATCGGTGTTCTCGCGGTGCGCAAGGGTGGCAAACTGCCACCCCCGGTCATCAGCCAGACCTACTCCCTGGAATACGGCACGGCCACGCTGGAGGTCCCCGCCGAGGGCATCGATCTGGCGGGCCGCTGCGTGGTGATCATCGACGATGTACTGGCCACCGGTGGCACGCTGGCCGCCACCCATCAGTTGCTCACCCGGGTCGGCGCGAACGTGACCGGTGCGGTGGTGATGATGGAGCTCACGGCGCTGGGCGGTCGCACCGCGCTGGGACCGCTCGAGGTGACCAGTCTCTACACCGTCTGAGCGGATATCCTGCGAAGAGCACAGATCCCGGAGGTGAACATGGCCGACAAGGTTCGGACCGAGCCCGCCAGCCAGGCTGTGCAGTCGCCGTCCCGGCCGCCGGTGTCCAGCCCGGAGACCCAGCCGTTGGAGCTGCCCCGCGGCGACAGCACCAAACCGGCCACCAGCGCGTCCCGCCGGGTGCGGGCCAGGCTGGCCCGTCGGATGACGTCCCAGCGCAGCACGATCAACCCGGTGCTCGAACCGCTTGTCGCAGTGCACCGCGAGATCTACCCGAAGGCCGACCTGACGTTGCTGCAGAAGGCCTACGAAGTCGCCGAGCAACGGCATGCCGACCAGCTGCGCCGCTCCGGCGACCCGTACATCACCCATCCGCTGGCGGTCGCGAACATCCTGGCCGAGCTCGGGATGGACACCACCACGCTGATCGCCGCGCTGCTCCACGACACCGTCGAGGACACCGGCTACACGCTCGAGCAGTTGACCCAGGAGTTCGGGACCGAGGTCGGCCACCTCGTCGACGGTGTCACCAAGCTTGACAAGGTCGCGCTCGGCACGGCGGCCGAGGGCGAGACCATCCGCAAGATGATCATCGCGATGGCGCGTGACCCACGGGTGCTGGTGATCAAGGTCGCCGACCGGCTGCACAACATGCGCACGATGCGTTTCCTGCCGCCCGAGAAGCAGGCCCGCAAGGCTCGCGAAACGCTGGAAGTCATTGCGCCCCTTGCTCATCGGCTCGGGATGGCGACGGTCAAGTGGGAACTGGAGGATCTGTCGTTCGCGATCCTGCATCCGAAGAAGTACGAGGAGATCGTGCGGCTGGTCGCCGACCGGGCCCCGTCGCGGGACACCTATCTGGCCAAGGTGCGCGCCGAGATCACCGCGACCCTGAACGCGTCGATGATCAACGCTGTGGTCGAGGGCCGGCCGAAACACTACTGGTCGATCTATCAGAAGATGATCGTCAAGGGCCGTGACTTCGATGACATCCACGACCTGGTCGGCGTACGCATTCTGTGCGACGAGCTGCGAGACTGTTATGCCGCGGTCGGCGTGGTGCACTCGCTGTGGCAACCCATCGCCGGGCGGTTCAAGGACTACATCGCCCAGCCGCGGTTCGGGGTGTACCAGTCGCTGCACACCACGGTCGTGGGCCCCGAGGGCAAGCCGCTGGAGGTGCAGATCCGCACCATCGACATGCACAAGACCGCCGAGTACGGCATCGCCGCGCACTGGCGTTACAAGGAAGCCAAGGGCCGCAACGGAGTTCCGCCCAGCCACGCCGCCACCGAGATCGACGACATGGCGTGGATGCGCCAGCTGCTCGACTGGCAGCGGGAGGCCGCCGACCCCGGTGAGTTCCTCGAATCGCTGCGCTACGACCTCGCGGTGCAGGAGATCTTCGTGTTCACCCCGAAGGGGGATGTGATCACGCTGCCCACCGGGTCGACACCGGTGGACTTCGCCTACGCGGTGCACACCGAGGTGGGGCACCGCTGCATCGGCGCCCGTGTCAACGGTCGGCTGGTCGCGCTGGAACGCAAGCTCGAAAACGGGGAAGTGGTGGAGGTTTTCACCTCCAAAGCCCCGAATGCGGGGCCGTCGCGGGACTGGCAGACCTTTGTCGTCTCACCGCGGGCCAAGGCCAAGATCCGGCAGTGGTTCGCCAAGGAGCGCCGCGAGGAGGCGCTGGAATCCGGCAAGGAGGCCATCGCCCGCGAAGTCCGCCGTGGCGGACTTCCGTTGCAGCGGCTGATGAATGCCGAGACCATCACCGCGCTGGCCCGGGAGCTGCGCTACACCGACGTGTCGGCGCTCTACACGGCTGTCGGTGAGGGGCATGTCTCGGCGCGGCACGTCGTGCAGCGGCTGGTGGCCCAGCTCGGCGGCGACGACGAGGCCGCCGACGAGATCGCCGAGCGGTCCACGCCGGCGACCATGCCGGTGCGGCAGCGCACCAACGATGACGTCGGCGTCGCGGTGCCGGGCGCGCCCGGCGTGCTGACCAAGCTCGCCAAGTGCTGCACGCCGGTGCCCGGCGACAACATCATGGGCTTCGTGACCCGCGGCGGCGGGGTCAGCGTGCACCGCACCGACTGCACGAATGCGTCGTCGTTGCAACAACAGTCGGAGCGCATCATCGATGTCCAGTGGGCGCCGTCGCCGTCGTCGGTGTTCCTGGTCGCCATCCAGGTGGAGGCGCTCGACCGGCACCGGTTGCTGTCGGATGTGACCCGGGTGCTCGCCGACGAGAAGGTCAACATTCTCTCGGCGTCGGTGACCACGTCCAACGACCGGGTCGCGATCAGCCGGTTCACCTTCGAGATGGGGGACCCCAAGCACCTCGGTCACGTGCTCAACGTGGTGCGCAACGTGGAGGGCGTCTACGACGTCTACCGCGTGACGTCAGCGGCGTGAGCCGCAGTCTCAGCGCGCGGGCATCAGCACGGTGCTGAGCAACCGTTTGGTGCGGCCCGCGCTGCGGCGATTGCCCATGCGTGCCGTGATCACCGCGGCGAGTTCGTCCCGGAGCGCGTGCATTTCGTCGTCGTCCAACCACAGCGCGGCCTGGGTGAAGGCCACGCCGTCGGCTACGACGTCGACCTCGGGGGCCGCCAGGTAGCGGTCGAAGTCCGCCATCAGCATCGCGACGAAGGCGGCGAACGCGCGGCGGTGGTCTTCACGGGTCAAGTCGCGCGCCTGCTGCGGGGAGACCACCGCGGAGGGCAGGTGTAGGCGGACGGTCCGCTCGACGGCCCCTCGCACTTGTCGCTCGCGCGCCACTTCCAGCACGCCGGCTTCAGAGAGCGTGGCGATGTGCCGGTACAGCGACGCCGCTGGGATCTCGGGGAGCTCGGCGCGCAGGTCACCGGCGGTCAGTTCGCTGCCGTCCAGCATCGCCTGGACGATGCGCATGCGAACCGGGTGCAGCAGAAGATCGAGCGAAGCCATCTGCCTATTATCGCCCTTGGTATCATTATCAATAATGAGAAAGGAGAGGGATCGATGGCTGAACTTCGACGGGTCGGGACGGATGTGGAGCTGCGTCTGACGCTCGGGGAGAAGATCGCGGGCCTGCACGGCGACATCCGCGTGCCGGTGTCGGCGGTGAAGGCCGTCGACGTCGTGGACGAGCCGCTGCGCGCGGTGGCCGGCATGCGGGCCCCGGGTCTGCACTGGCCCGGACGCACGAAGATCGGTACCTGGCGCCGACGGGGCCGCAAGACGTTCGCCGTCGCGCGGGCGGGACGGCCCGCGGTGCAGATCGAACTCGACGGTCAGAACTACGACCGGTTGGTGGTCAGCGTCGCCGACGCGCAGTCGTCGGCGGATTCGCTGCGCTGAGCCTTCCCGGCGGTCAGTCCAGCTGGATGGACTTCACCGTGGTCGCCAGCTTGGGCGGGCCGTCGGGCCCGCCACCGTCGACGCCCTCGGCCGCGATCTTGTCCAGGGTGGCCAGACCGGTCTCGTCGATCGTGCCGAAGACCGTGTACTGCGGCGGCAGCTGCGAATCCTGGTAGACGAGGAAGAACTGGCTGCCGTTGGTGCCGGGGCCGGCATTGGCCATCGCCAGCGTGCCGCGCGGGTACACCACGGGCTGGCCGAGCGCCGGATCGTCGGGCTGGTACTGGTCGGTCGGGTACTCGTTGGCGAACTGGTAGCCGGGACCGCCGGTGCCCTCACCGGTCGGGTCGCCGCACTGCAGCACCCCGAGTGAGTCGCTGGTGGTGAGGCGGTGGCACGGGGTGTCGTTGAAGTAGCCCTGCTGTGCCAGGCTGGCGAAGCTGTTGACCGTGCACGGCGACTTGCCGTTGTCGAGTTGCAGCCCGATGTTGCCCTGGTCGGTGACCATGCTGGCGCTGACATGGGCAGGCTCGGTGGGCACCTTGCCACTGCGCGGCGGGGTGTTCTCCTTGCTGGCCGGCTCGGCCGCGGGGTACTGGCAGTCGCCGCCCAGATTTTCCGGTGCGGTGAACTCGGGCAGGGCCCCGGCCTCCGCCGGCGCCGGCATGTCGAGTGGCGACGACGGCTCGGTGGTGGCGGTGGTGCTGGAAGCGGACGCGGTCTGGGTGCCGGAGTCGCGGTTGGTGATCACGATGGTGGCGACCACGGCGGCGACGATGACGACGGCTGCCACCGCCGATCCGATGATCGTGTACAGGCGGCGCTTGCGCTCACGCTCGGCCCGATGCTCCATCTGTCGCTCGAGCTTGCGCTTGGCGGTCGCACGCCGTTGTTCGTTCGTCGGCACGGCCGGTGTCCTCCTCGAAGTTGATCCGGTCGGCACCGAGTGTGCCAGCTCCGGCTGGAAACGGCCGCCGCGACCCTCCTGAACAGGCTCACCACCTGGGCATGGGAAGCTGGAAGACGTGTTGATCACCGGATTCCCGGCCGGCATGTTGGCGTGCAACTGCTACGTGCTGGCCCCGCGGCAGGGCGCCGACGCCATCGTCGTCGACCCCGGCCAGCGGGCGATGGGTCCGCTGCGCCGGATCCTCGACGAGAACCGGCTGACCCCGGCCGCGGTACTCCTCACGCACGGGCATATCGACCACATATGGTCGGCGCAGAAGGTGGCCGACACCTACGGGTGCCCGGCCTTCATCCACCCGGCCGACCGGCACATGCTCACCGACCCGATCAAGGGCTTCGGGAGGGGGTTTCTCGGCGGCCTGGCGCGCACCGCGCTCGGAGCCATGTTCCGCGAGCCCAGGCAGGTGCTCGAACTGGACCGCGACGGGGACAAGATCGAGCTCGGCGGGATCACCGTCGCCGTCGACCACACCCCCGGCCACACCCAGGGCTCGGTGGTGTTCCGCGTCGAGCACGGGCCCGAGCAGGTGGCCTTCACCGGCGACACGTTGTTCCGGTCGTCGGTCGGACGGACCGACCTGCCCGGCGGCAGCGGGCGGGACCTGCTCGAATCGATCGTCACAAAACTGTTGGTGCTCGACGACGACACTCTGGTTCTACCGGGGCACGGCGAGCGCAGCACCATCGGCATCGAACGCCACACCAACCCATTCCTCGAAGGTTTGACTCCGTGACTGACTCGTTCAAGGCGCCCAAGGGCGTCCCCGACTACTTCCCGCCGGACTCGGCCGAGTTCGTCGCCGTACGCGCAGGGCTGCTGGCCGCAGCCCGACGCGCCGGCTACGGCGACATCGAGCTGCCGATCTTCGAGGACACCGCGCTGTTCGCGCGCGGGGTGGGGGAGTCCACCGACGTGGTCTCCAAGGAGATGTACACCTTCGCCGATCGCGGTGAGCGATCGGTGACACTGCGGCCCGAAGGCACCGCCGGCGTGATGCGGGCGGTCATCGAGCATGGCCTCGACCGTGGTCAGCTGCCCGTCAAGCTGTGTTACGCCGGCCCGTTCTTCCGCTACGAGCGCCCGCAGGCAGGCCGGTATCGGCAGCTGCAGCAGGTGGGCGTCGAAGCGATCGGCATCGACGATCCCGCGCTGGACGCCGAGGTGATCGCTGTCGCCGACGCCGGGTTCCGATCTCTGGGCCTTGACGGGTTCCGGCTGGAGATCACCTCGCTGGGCGATGACAGTTGCCGGCCGCAGTACCGGGAACTGTTGCAGGACTTCCTGTTCAAGCTGGATCTGGACGAAGAAACGCGGCACCGCGCGCAGATCAACCCGCTGCGGGTGCTCGATGACAAGCGCCCGCACGTGAAGGAGATGACCGCCGACGCGCCGGTCATGCTCGATCACCTCTCCGACGCGGCCAAGGCACACTTCGACACCGTGCTCGCGCACCTGGACGCGTTGTCGGTGCCGTACGTGATCAACCCGCGGATGGTGCGCGGGCTGGACTACTACACCAAGACGACGTTCGAGTTCGTCCACGACGGGCTCGGCGCCCAGTCCGGCATCGGCGGCGGGGGCCGTTACGACGGCCTGATGTCACAGCTGGGTGGCCGGGACCTGTCCGGGATCGGCTTCGGCCTCGGGGTGGACCGCACGCTGCTGGCGCTGCGCGCCGAGGGCAAGGCGGCCGGGGAGACGGCGCGGGTGGACGTGTACGCGGTGCCGTTGGGGGCCGACGCCAAGGTGCGACTGGCGGTACTGGCCGCGCAGTTACGGGCGGCGGGGGTGCGCGTCGACGTCGCCTACGGCGACCGGAGTCTCAAGGGCGCGATGAAGGGCGCCGACCGGTCGGGGGCCTCGATCGCGCTGGTGGCCGGGGACCGGGATCTGGAGGCCGGCACGGTCGGGGTGAAGAGCATGGCCACCGGCGAGCAGGTCGACATCGCCCTCGATCAGGTTGTCGCAGAGGTTCGTTCCCGCCTGGCGTAGCCCGGTGTCATGGCGAGTGTCATGGCGAGCGTGCGTGTCTGTGGCGGACACGCCGTGGAAACTGCCGAGAATGCGCACGCTCGTCCATGAGGGACTCAGCTGACGGGAGTCCTTCTCGAAGTCAACACGCGCTGCACGCCGGCCGCACTCACCATCAGCGCTCCCAACACCGCGACGGTGATGGTCCACAGCCTCCGGTCCTCCAGTTCCATGCGACACAGGTGCGTGTAGTTCACGTCGACCACGATCTCGCCGTCTACGGGTACGTTCGCTGCGTTCGAGTCGTCGAGCGATCGAGCCTCCGACAGGTCGGGCGCGACAACACTGCCACAACTGACGCTCTGCTGAAAAGGCGAGACTGACACGGGCGTGATCAGTCCCAGGAGCCCGACCAGCAAGACCACCACACCCACGAAGATTGCTATCCATCGCACCATGCCGTATCCGTACCCGCAGACGCCGCTTTGATACGTGCCGGCCCGCTGCACGACCGTATGACTTCGTGGCGCCGGGGTACTTGTGAGCGTGTGTGCTCACCACCAAGCCCGATTGATGCCAGGCCGCGCGCACCCCACGCGGGCTCTCGGACTTGCACTTGCGGCTCTGCTGGGTGCAGGGTGCTCAACCGACGGCCACGAGGCCCTCGGTACCCACACTGCGCGAGTGCTGATCAACGGCAGTGTGGTCGAGGAGCAGATGCGAATCACGTGTGACCAGGTCGGTTGGGTGTGGTTCATCGAAAGTCTGCAGCAGGAACCAGGTTTCACCGCTCAGGTGCGCACCGGCGACGCGTGGGCGCGCGACTGGTCCGGATTCAGAATCTGGCCGGCTTCACCGGCAGTTCGTGGAACGCCGATCCGGCGACCGCCCCGGTCGAAGCCGATGCCACGTTCTCCGATGGGGTATGCACGATCACCGGAACCGCGGTGGGGTATTACGTCGACGAACCCGGGGACACAGACACCGCGCACTTCGAGCTCAGGACAGGTTGCTAGACCGAGCAGAGTACCTGCCGGTGGTCCGTCACCGAGTCTGGACGGGGCACGCCTCGACCGGCACCGGCAACGTGATGTCGCCGGCCCGCTCGAAACGGAAGGTCACGTCAGTCGAGGTGGCGGGTCGCAGGCCTGGATCCAATCGTTGGAGCCGGACCGCCGGGTGACGCCCGTCGGGGGCTGGACCGTGGTTCGCCTCGCCGAAGGCGGCGGTCGACTTCGGGGGGATGGCCACGCTGTCGATGCCGTGCGCCTGCGCGGCCGCGCCGATGGTCAGACCGAGGAGTCGCTCGGTGTCTGCGGGACGGTTGTTCGTGACGGTGAAACGCATTTCGCCGCCGGCATCGAGTTGCAGCGCGCATTCGCCGGGCACAAAGGCCGGCACGATGAAAGCGTTCTCGACCGACGTACCCTCCGTATCCGATCCCGAGCCGCGATTGGACGAGTCCACCGCGGCATCCTCGCCGCACCCGGAGATTCCGAGTGCCAGCGCCGTTGCTGCCAGCACCACCGGAGCCTCCCGGTGGACCTGTGCTTGCCGCATGTGTCTGCCTCCAGTGGGTCGCATCGGCGATCTCGATTGTCCGAGGAGGAGTTCCCTCCAGGCCGGGGCTTGATACCCGCCATCCGGAAATCGGTGTTTGTCTCGGTTGAGCAACGATTGCGCGAACACCATAGTTGTGTGGCTCATGTGGGTAGGCGGAGGGCACAGCAAAGCCGCCGAAGACGACGCCTTCCGCCCAGAAAGAGGCCACGATGACACTCGCGCAGCCGGATGGTTCAGGCAGCGATGTTGCCGTCCGAGATCCTGACTGGCCGCATGTTGACACCATGTTCGCGCAGTTGACTGCCTGCGCGGCGGACGACGAGCGCAGGCGTTGGCGACAACGGATCATCACCGAGTGTGTGCCGCTGGCCGACCACATCGCCGTCCGATTTGTCGGGCGCGGCGAACCGTCCGAGGACCTGGTCCAGGTTGCCCGGATGGGGTTGGTCAAGAGCGTGGACCGCTACGACCCCGCCAAGGGGCGATTCGCGGCGTTCGCGGTGCCGACCATTCGCGGGGAGGTGTGTCGGCACTTTCGCGACCACACTTGGTCGATCGGTCAAGTCCAGGGACGTGGTGTACGACGTCGTCGTGTGATTCTTCGAGGTGATGGTTCAGGTGGTCAGTGCCGCGGGGGTGGCCTCCTGTTCGGTCGGGGTGTCGTTGACGGTGCGTGATTTGCTC